>JAISXK010000017.1 GCA_031270585.1 Clostridiales bacterium
TGCTGTACCTGGCGGAACTGCTTAACCGCGAAACCGACGATGAACATCCCGTCACCATCATGGAAATCATCGGCCGCATGAACGCTGAAGGCTTCACCGCCACACGCAAGACGATAACTAAAGACATCGACATCTTATGGGCGCATGGCGTTGATGTGGTGCGCAACAAGAGCCGTCAAAACCAATATTTTGTTGGAGAACGGCTCTTTGAACTGCCCGAACTCATACTGCTTGTGGATGCGGTGCAGGCGGCGCGGTTCATCTCCCTGAAGCGTAGTCAAAATCTTATCGGTAAGCTCGCCACGCTTGCCAGCGTTCATCAAGCCGACAGGCTTAATCGTCAGCTTTATGTGGATAAACAGGTCAAGCCAATCAATGAAACTGTGCTGTATACCGTCGACTTGCTTCATGTCGCCATTCAGAGAAAAACGCAGATAACATTTCAATATTTCGAGTATACGGCGACCAGGAAAAAAGTTCTCAAGCATGGCGGAAGGATATACCAATTCAGCCCATACGCTCTGTTATGGAATAACGACAGCTATTATGCGTTGGGATATTCCGAGAGCCACGGCAAGGTGGTTAAATTCCGTGTGGACAGAATGGCGCCGCCCAAACTGACAGAGCTTCCCGCCGTACCGAAACCGCAGCATTTTCGCGTAGAAGAATACGCGCAATCGGTCTTTTCTATGTATGATGAGGAAACCCGAACCGTTACCCTCAAATGTGAGAACAGCCTGATGAAATCCATTGTTGACCGCTTTGGCACAAAAGCAAAGACTACGGTTGTAGACGGTGAGTATTTCACCGCCGAGGCAGATGTGTCGGTCAGTTCGACGTTCTTTGGTTGGGTGGTCGGATTCGGCGGCAGAATGGAGATCGCTGCCCCGGAAGATGTGAAAAGCAAGTATTTTGACTTGCTTCGGAGTATTGTGGAAGACACAGTGATTACTACAAGAGGTTTATCCATAACGCCCGACAAGCCGTAGGCAAAGCTTTGACAGTATTGAAACGCAAATATGTAAAGGTATGAAATCAATCCGCCTATCGTCTCACCCATGGAAAAGCCCATGAACAAAGGGTCGTGCATTCTCAAAACTATGAGGCGCGTAAAATATTACACACCTCATTCCGTTTCCCCAAAATTCTCTTGACACCACACGAAGCAAAGCATATACTGTACTCACGGTGTTCGCAAACACAGGAACACCGGGGAGGCAGGATATGAATCAAGATGAGACATTCGGCGGTTTTATCCGCGAAAAGCGCAAGGAAAAAGATTACACGCTGCGAGGCTTCGCGGCGAAGATGGATTTGTCGCCCGTGCATATGAGCAACCTTGAAAACGACCGGCGCGCGGCTCCCAAAGACGAGGTGCTGGAACGCATGGCGAAGTTGCTGACGCTAAGTAATGAGGAACGGAACAAGTTGTACGATCTCGCGGCAAAATCCAAGAACGCGCCGACCGTGGCGCTGGACCTGCCGGAATATATCAACGAAAACCAGCTTGCGCGGATAGCTCTCAGGACGGCAAAGGACGTGGACGCCACAGACGAGGAATGGCTGGAGTTTATCGCCAAATTGCAGGCGCGGGTGCGAAAGGAGGACGAAGCGGAATGACACAGGTATATTACAGGGATCAGGCGCTGGAGGCGATTGCCCGGCGCGTCGTAAAAACGCATGACGCCGCGTTGTTGTCCTCACCGCGCGCCATCCCCATCGAGGAAATCATCGGAACCTGCGGCCTTGAGATCGATTATCAGTACATCCGCAATAACGGCAGGATTTTAGGTGAAACCATCTTCGACGATACGCTTATTCCCGTATACGATAAGGACAATGGGCAGTATTCCTTTATCTCAGTCAGGCGCGGCAGCATCATCATTGACGCCAGTCTTTTACAGCCCGCGAAGATCGGGCGGCTGCGCTTCACGATGGCGCATGAACTCGCTCATTGGCTTATACATCAGGAAATTTACACGGGAACCGGCGAAAGCGCCGCCATGCTGAATAAGCCGTTGAAAAGCTCGGAGGCGGACGCTGGCCTTGAACGGCAGGCGGATAGATTAGCCTGCTTCCTGCTCATGCCCACAGGTCAGGTAAAAACGGCGTTCTACCACAACCGTAACCACGCCGATCTCACCGCCGCGATTGCGAACCTGTTCGGCGTGTCCCGTCAGGCGATGGACATCCGGCTGAAAGAACTGCGGCTGGTGTGATAAAGCAAGCGTATTTTTTTACGATTACTGTTCCGTATTATGCTAACGGCAAGGAGATATGAATATGATTATTTCACACAAGCAAACAGAGGAAACCGCAGAATATGTACTCGTTGTGCGCGGCTTTGCGCCGGAGCTATGCCGCGGCGCGGCGTTTCGCAGAGCGAAGCACTTTGCCACGCGGGGCAAAAAAATCCTCAGATGCCCGTATTGCGGCGAGGTGTTTGAAACGATTGACAGCACGATCAAGGTAGAGCTTTACCGCCATACGCGAGGGACAAGCATCGCCTGCCACACTTCCATACCCTGTGGGATTTGCCGCAATAAAATAGGGATTATCTACGCAAGCGCATAGACCACGCGATAAAAACTGAATAAGGTATCGGCCATCGCCTAAAAAGCGATTAAATCACACCCTCACGGAATCTGTAAAAAGCGTCTGGAATGAGGACGTCGCGCCAACGGCTGCGGTGTGGTGGATCAAGGCCATACCGTTTTGCGCGCATACTTGACACAGGCGGACAGGTATCTTTCAAACAGGCGCACAGCGCCCGTACCGAGTCCGCATAACCGCCGATAGCGGTTACTATGTTTACGAGTCCGGCAAACGGCAACTTTTTGTTGCTGATTTGCCGGGCTTTTTCTTTTGCGACGAGAGTTGCCGTTTGTCGGACTCCCAAAAGGAGCCCGAGATGGAACACCCCATACCCAACGCCCATACGCGGCCAAAATGCCGCTCACCGCCTTTCCCCCAGCAGTTTTTCATTTTCAAAAAAACTGACTGGAGGAAAGAAAAATGACAAAGTACACATACCAGACAGCCACGGGGCCGGTCGAAATCGACGTCGATCCCTATTGGGCGAAAATCCTGAAAGCGGAGGACGCGCTGGAAGA
>JAISXK010000083.1 GCA_031270585.1 Clostridiales bacterium
ACATATCCTCCAATTTATATAACCGTATTATAACACATTCCGGTTTGCTTTAAATACTCCATATAGCCGGTTCAATACCCGGGAAGAATTGCGAAACCATATAAATGCGGATAAGCCCAAAAACGTTTTCGCGATTGCCGCGCGCACTGCCGCCGCCTGCCTTTTCATGTTAAAATTATTTGTGAAGAACATAAACATTGTTTGAATTTTTGAAGTAAATACTGTATGATACTATAGGCGTTGTTACAGTGAGGTGTGTTTCGCCTTTACATACCTGTGACAAACGCGTTTCATCCGCTTGAAAGGGAACCTGTATGGGATTATTTGAATTTAACGATGTAGGGATAGATCTTGGCACATCCAGCGTGCAAGTATATGTAAAGGGCAAGGGCATTGTGCTGCGCGAGCCGTCGGTTGTGGCCGTAGAGCGCCTGACGGGCGAAATCCGGGCCATTGGGGAGGAAGCGCGGCGCATGATCGGACGTACCCCCGGCAACATCATCGCCATTCGTCCCATGAAGGACGGCGTAATCAGCAATTTTGATATCACCGAGCGTTTGCTGCACCACTTTATGCGCAAGGTGGTAGGCAAGCATATATTCTTTAAGCCCCGTGTGGTTGTTTGCGTGCCCTCCGGCGTAACGGAGGTTGAAAAACGCTCCGTTATCGACGCCACCGACGAAGCCGGCGCGCGCCACACGTATTTAATAGAGGAACCCATCGCCGCGGCAATCGGCGCCGGTATCGATATTTCACAGCCGCGCGGCAATATGGTGCTGGATATCGGCGGCGGCACGACAGATGTCGCCATACTTTCGCTGGGCGGCGCGGTACTTTCCAGTTCCATCAAAATTGCGGGCGATAAATTTGACGACGCCATTGTACGCTATATGCGCAAAAAGCATAATCTGCTGATTGGCACGCGCATGGCGGAAGAAATGAAGTTTGTAATCGGCGCGGCCTCCCCCAAAAAAGAGCAGAGCTTTTTGGATGTTAAAGGCCGAAACCTGATCTCCGGCCTGCCGCAATCCGTCGTGGTGGGCAGCAGCGAGATGATCGAAGCGCTGGAAGAACCGTTGCAGGGCATACTCGAATGTCTGCGCGGTCTCTTTGAGCGCACACCGCCCGAGCTTGCCAGCGATATCGTAGAAAACGGCCTTTGCCTGACCGGCGGCGGCGCGTTGCTGAGCGGCATCGATAAATTCATAGCCGAGCACAGCAAGGTGCCCTGCTACATTGCGGAAGATCCCATCTCCTGCGTGGCTATTGGCACCGGCAAGGTGCTTGAAAACCTTGAGCTGTATTCCAACGGCGCCATATACGATTATGTGCGCGGCGAGTATATCGACGGGTAGTTTGTATCTTTACCGGCGTGCTTTACCGGCGCGCACCGGCGAAAAAACATTCTTTACAAGCGGTGAAACTTGCTTTATAATGGCTTTTGTGAGCTTTGGGGCGTTGGCGAAGATGGTATCGTGCTTGAATGGCATTCAAGAGGCCACCGGTTCGAACCCGGTACGCTCCACCAAAAGAGAGCCAAACTACGCTCTGCTCTAATCCCCCGCAAAGACCGCGGGGGATTTTGGCGCGCTCCGTCGCGCATCCCCTTTTGCAAAAAGTCTCGTTCGCATCGGCTAACGGCTTGCGTACATTTTGGTTTGAATATACGCCGGATTTGTATATAATGATAAAGCCGCCCCATAGCGGGCGCAAGTAAAGCCCGCCCTGACCGCTTGTTGCGGTATAGAGCCTGAAGCGCTCAAAAACTTTTGGGATTGGACTATGCCTATGCGTCTATATATCAAAAGAATCGCCAAAACCGTATGCGGGCTGTTTTTCTGCGCATTTGGCATTTACGCGAGCATACAGGCAAATATCGGCCTTTCCCCGTGGAGCGCCCTCGCCATGGGCATCAGCATAAAATGCGGTATATCCTATGGCGTGACGGAAGTGATGCTTTCGCTCGTAGTCTTACTCGCGGCCTGCCTGTTTAAAGAGAAAATCGGCGCGGGTACCCTGCTGGACGCGGCGCTTGTCGGCATGTTTGTAAACTTTTTTAATCACACAGGGATTATTCCGCAGCAAAACAATATGGTCTATGGCATGCTTGTATTGCTGATGGGCCTTTCCTGCATTGCGGTGGGGACTTATTTTTATATCCGCACGGGGTTGGGCTGTGGCCCGCGGGATGCCCTTATGGTGGCACTTGGCAAACGGTTTGCCCGCGTGCCAATCGGCCTCGTGCGCGCGGGGCTGGAAGGATGCGTGCTGCTTGCGGGTTGGCTCCTGGGGGGCAAGGTGGGTATAGGCACGGTCGTTTCCGTAGTTGGCACGGGGCTTTTGCTGCAAATGACGTTTTCGCTTTTTCGCTTTGACGCAAAAGGCGTGCGGCACGAAAACCTGCTGGCCACGATGCGCACGATGACGGGCCTGCTAAAAAAATATCCGGGAAAACAACCCGAAAAGGCCGCCAACGGGGAAAAAGCGGCTTTGGCGCATGCCGCAGACACGATAAAAAAACAAATGGATATGGAGAAACCATAATGGATAAAAAGAGCGTTCTGCAGGTGGCGCTGGGCCATGTGATGTGGGGGATACTGCCTCTGTATTGGGCTATGCTGGCGCATATGGATCCGATGTTTAACCTGGCGTGCCGCATATGCTGGGCGGTGGCGGTCACGGTGGGCGTTCTGGCGGCTACGAAAAAGCTGCCGCCATACAAAGCGGTGTTTGTTGATAAGCAAAAAATGAAATACCTCATACCGGCGGCCGTGTTTTTGCTGTTGGATTGGGGGGTGTTCATCTACGCGGTGCAATCGGGCCATGTGTTGGACACGAGCTTAGGGTATTATATGGGGCCTTTTGTGGTGTTTGCCATAGACATGCTGGTGTTTAAAGAGAAACACGGCAAACACACCCTGATCGCCATGCTGCTGGTGTTGATCGGTGTGGCGTTTTTTGTCGTATACAATGTAATACAATACGGGCGCTTCCCCATGCTTTCCATACTGCTGTCCTGCCTTTTCGCCATCTATGCTATGCTTAAGAAGTTTGCCCAGGTGGATAGCGTGGTCGGCATCGCGGCGGAAACCACCATGATGCTGCCGCTTGCCCTCGTATTCCTGATAGTCTTTCGCGGGGCGGATGTGGCGGCGCTTACGTTTGGCGATCACCTGCTGCTAATCGGCGCGGGCGTGGTGACGGCGGTGCCCATGATGCTGTATTCCGTGGGCGTTATCAGGCTTCCGTTCGCTATGCTGGGCTTCATGCAGTATATCAGCCCCACGCTAAGCCTGCTGTGCGGCCTGCTCCTGGGGGAAACCGTTACGCCGGATAAGCTCGTAGCGCTGCTCTTCATATGGGCGGGGATTGGGCTGTATATGTATGCGGCCATAAAAGAAGAAAACAGGGCCGGGGGCGGCGGAAGAATACGCAATAACAGCGAACAAGCATAGTACGCTATGCTTAAAACAACGCACGCCGGGCGCGGCCGCAAGCCGGGCACGGCCTTTGAAAAGATAAAATATACGGAGGGCCCTACACACACCCCATCAGCGCATCAAGCAGCGGGTAGAGCGCTTGCATCATGGCGTGCGGGCCGCCCGCGTTTTTCCTGTATATCAATTTTAATTCATCTCCCGGCAGCAATTGCAGGCCAAAGCTTGCGGCCACGGCTATCAGCCCGGCGCCGTCAAGCTGCGCGTGCTCGTGGAATGTGAGTTTGGCGTCCTCTTTGCCTATGTGAATACTAAGTACGCCGGCCCGTGCGCACAGTGCCTTGATAAGCGCGATATCCATCAGGTTTTGCGTGGCGCCGGGGATAGTGCCGTAGCGGTCCTCCAGTTCCTCCTGTACGTCCAGCATGCCGGCGCCGTCCTTCACCATGGCGATGCGCTTGTACATGGAGAGACGTTGCACCTCGTCGCGGATGTACGCTTTGGGGATATTGGCGTCGAGCGCCACATCCACCACGGTGTCGATGGCAAACCCATCGGGGGCGTCAAACCCGTCGGGGGCAAAGGGCGTTTCGGGGGTTTGGCCCCGCGCCTCGCGCACCGCAGACGCCATCAGCTTGCAATAGTATTCATAGCCGATATCCACGATATGCCCATGCTGCCGCGCGCCAAGCAAGCTGCCCGCGCCGCGGATTTCCAGATCCCGCAACGCGATTTCCCTGCCTGCGCCAAACTGCGCAAACTCACTAAGCGCCGTCAGGCGCTTGTGCGCCGCCTCGCTGATGGTTCTGTTGCGCTCAAATGTAAAATACGCATAGCCCAGCCGCGTCGTGCGCCCTACGCGGCCACGCAGCTGGTAAAGCTGCGAGAGGCCCATCTTGTCGGCTTCCAGCACAAAAAGCGTGTTGGCGTTGCCTATATCCAGGCCGTTTTCTATAATGGTGCTGCAAAGCAGTATATCGGTATCGCCCGATAAAAAATCCAGCATGGCCTGCTCCAATTGCGCTTCGGGCATCTGTCCGTGGGCGTAACCCACGGTGCAGCCCGGCAGCAGAGCCTTCATGCGCGCGCATAGTGATTCTATGCGCCGCACCTGGTTGTATACCACATAGCACTGCCCGCCGCGGTTGGTTTCTTTGAGCAACGCGTCGCGCAACAACGTGTCGCTGTACTCCATCACATATGTCTGCACGGGGTGGCGGTCTAACGGCGGGGTGTCGATCACGCTCAGATCCCGTATACCTATCAGGGACATATGCAGCGTGCGGGGTATGGGCGTAGCGGTAAGCGTCAACACATCCACATTCGCTTTGAGCGCCTTAATCTGCTCCTTATGCCCTACGCCGAAGCGTTGTTCCTCATCCACTATCAAAACGCCAAGGTCGTGGAAGACGACATCCTTGGACAAAAGCGCGTGCGTGCCCACAACCACATCCACCTTACCCTCTTTGACGGCGAGCTTGGCGGCCTTGTTTTGCGCGGGCGTTAAAAACCGCGATAACAGCGCCACCCGCATCGGAAACCCCGTAAAGCGCGTGCAAAACGTGTTGTAATGCTGCTGCGCCAATATGGTGGTGGGGGCCAGAAAGGCCACCTGCTTGCCATCCTGCACGGCCTTAAAGGCCGCGCGCAGCGCCACCTCGGTTTTGCCGTAGCCCACATCGCCGCAGAGTAGCCGATCCATTACGCGGGGGCTTTCCATATCGCGCTTTACTTCGGCAATGCTTTGTGTTTGGTCGGGGGTTTCCTGATAGGGGAAACGCGCCTCCATCTGTTTTTGCCAGTCGGTATCCGGCGAGAAGGCGAAGCCGTTTGCGTTTTGCCGCTCGGCGTACAGCCGGGCGAGGTCAAAGGCAAGCTCCTTCACGGCGCCGCGGGCGCGGCTCACCTGGCGCTGCCATTCGTGCCCGCCGAGCTTGCTCAACTTGGGCGCCTCATCCCCGCAGATGTATTTTTGCACGCGGTCGAGCTGGTCCGTTGGGATATACAGCCTGTCGCCGCCGGCGTATTCCAGCAGCAGGTAGTCGCGCGTAATATTCTGTACCGCAAGTGTTTCCACGCCCACAAAGCGGCCCACGCCGTGCGCCTCGTGTACTATAAAATCACCGGGCCGCAGGTCTGAAAACACCAGCCTGGGCGCGTCCGAACGGCGGCGGCGCGCGCTATGGCGCGATACGCCGTAAAGTTCATACTCGCTGAAAAGGTGCAGCGAAAGCGCAGGGTAAACAAAGCCCTGGCCGATTTTATCCCGCGTGACGAGAGCCTGGCCGCGCGCCGGCGCGCGCGTAAATGCGGGGGCGATGGTTACGGCCGCTCCCTCGTCCCGCAATTGTTGGTAAAGGCTGTTTGCCTGCTCGCCGGCAAACAGCAGCGCTGCGGCGCCTGCGTGCAGCAACGCCGTGATATCGCGGCAAAGCTCCCGCGCGTCGCCATTGTAGCGGGGGGCGGGGCGCGCGTCAAACTGCACGATCTCTTTGGGGCGCAGCGGGGTAAAGTGCCTGGGCAGCGCCTGCAGCGTTACCGTGCGCGGCGTATGCAGCAACGTAAAGAGCTCATCCGCGCTAAGCTGCAGGCCCGCCTGCGCGGCGATGCCGTATCCGCGCTGCAGCATGGCGGCGATGGATTGAGAAAACAGCCGTTCGCCGGCGCGGGCGTTATCCTCCGCGTTGTGCGGATCCGCTATGCAAATGACGGCGTCTGCGCGCAGATAATCCATAAGCGTGGCGGGGCTTTCATACAGCGCCGGCAGCAGTGTTTCCGCGCCGGGGCAGGGCCTGTTTTCTTCAAAGGCGGCGCGCTGCGCGTCAAAGCCTTTGGCGCCGTCTATTGCGGCAAGCGCGCGGGCAACGGCGGCTTTATCCTGCGGGGTTTCGGTGGCGGGCGGCAGCAGCGCTTGCTCTATGCGCGTGAGGGAACGCTGCGTTTCCGGATCGTATTCGCTGAGCCTGTCCACCTCGTCGTCAAAAAACTCCACGCGTATGGGCGCCGTCGCCTGGGGCGGGTATACGTCCAGTATGTCGCCGCGTAAAGCGGCCTGTCCCCGGCCCTGCACCAGTTCCACATGCTCGTAGCCTCCAGCAAGCAGCGCACCAAGCAGTTCGCGCGGCGGTTGGATATCGCCGGCGCGCAGCGTGCGCACGGCGGCGCGCAGCGTTTGCGGCGGCGCAAGGCGCTGCATAAGCGCCTCTATGGACGCGACGACGCCCGTAACTTCCCCAAGCGCCAGACGCATCAATGTCGCGATGCGTTGGTTTGATTGTTCGCCCGACGCCGCGTAGGCGTTTACAAGCGGCACTTCGCGCGCTTTTAATATGGCGATATGCCCCGATAACGCGCCGGCCACCGCGTAAAGCCGCGCGGCGGTCTCTTCGTCGGCGGCAATGAGTATGCCGCCGCGTTTTTCGCTGAGCGCGGCAAATATATGCGCGCTGTGGGCTTCGGGCAAGCCAAAAACCGCCGCAGGGCCTGTAGATTCGGCGATGATTTCTTCGAGCCTGCCGTATTCCGGCAGCTCTTGCAATATATGCAGCAGCGGCTGCATGTTTGGGGCCATTAGTCCTCCCTGGTTTTAGTTTTTTTGTTGTGCTCCGCCTGCGCGTCGGCCAGTTTTCCCTCTACGATCAGCAGCGCCGCGCCGGCGGCGTCGGCGATAGCCTGCGATAGCGCCTCGGCTTCTTGCGCGCCGGGCCTGCCCAATACATGCCGCGCAAGGTTTGCGCCCGGTTGCTGGCGCCCCACGCCGATGCGCACGCGGGGGAAGTTTTCTTCCCCGTGCAGGCAGGCGATGATGGAGCGCATGCCGTTGTGCGTGCCGGCGCTGCCGTGGCTGCGTATGCGAAGAGTTCCCACCGGCAGTTCGATATCATCGTAAAGCACAACGATACACGCGGGCGGCACCTTATAATACGCTACGGCGGAGGCGACGGATTCGCCCGATAAATTCATATATGTTTGCGGTTTCATCAGCATCACGCGCTGACCTGCGTAGTTTCCTTCGCCAATCAGCGCGCTGTGCGCGCGCCGGACGACGCGTATTTTCAGATACCCCGCCAGCGCGTCAACGGCGCGAAAGCCCGCATTATGCCGCGATGAGCGGTAGGCGGCGCCGGGGTTGCCAAGCCCCACAATCAGGTACATGGTCTAATCCTCTCGTTGCGGTGTTTTGATGGGGCGCAGTTTTTTCGTCAATTGTCCGGCCACCCATTCGCCGCCTGCCATGAGCGGGTAGCAAAGCGCCGCGTTGATAAAGTATATCCACAGCATGGCGGGCGTGGGCGGCAGGCTTAAAGCCAGCATATTGCGAAACAATATGGAGCACCCGAAGAATAAGAGTACCATACTGAAAAACAATATGCCACGGTAATTTTGCAGCGGCAGGCAGGCGCGCAGCAACACCGCAAGCCCCGCCGTGCCGGCCAAATAGACGCAAAGCGTGTTCACCTCCTCGTAAGATAGCCCCGCAGCCGGGCCTATGATGCTTGCGCCAAGCGCGTATATGAATACGCAAAGCCCTCCGGGTATGGCGCGCGTCAGCACGTTTTGTGTAAAGCTGCCGGCGATGGGCGCGCGGTTGGGCTCCAGCGATAAAAAGAACGCGGGTATGCCCACGCATGTCATGCCAATAAGCGTCAGCTGTATGGGCTGGAAGGGGTATTCGTACCCGATCAGCGCGCTGGAGGCCGTCAGCAAAAAGGAGTATATGGTTTTCATCAAAAACAGCGAGGCGGTGCGCGTCATGTTGTTGATCACGCGACGGCCTTCCATTACGGCGCGGGGCAGCGCAGCAAAATCATTCGTTAAAAGCACAAGCTGCGCTATTTGGCGCGCGGCGTCGCTTCCGTTATATAAAGCGATGCTGCAGTCGGCCTCGCGCAGCGCCAGCAGGTCGTTTACGCCGTCGCCCGTCATGGCTACGGTATGCCCCGCCTTGCCAAGCGTTTGCACGAGCACGCTTTTTTGCGCGGGCGATACGCGCCCAAACACCGTGTATCGGCTTGCGGCCCGCTGAACTGCGGCGTCGCTCAATCCTGACAGGTCGATATACCTGTCATGCCCCGGCAGGCGCAGACGCCTGGCGATATGCGCCACGGTGACCGGATGATCACCCGAAATAAGCTTGATGGAAACGCGCTCCCGCAAAAAGAATTGCAATGTTTCTTCCGCGTCGGGGCGTATCTCGTCGCTAAGCAGCAAAAAAGCGAGCGGCTCAAGCGGGGCGTCTTCGGGGGGCGGCGGGGCGTCCGCCGCAGATCCGCGCGCAAAGGCCAGCACGCGGTAGCCGTTTTGCAGCGCCTCCGTCACGTCATGGCTTTGTGAGAGCGCGGGGCTGATGATCTCCGGCGCGCCGATATACAGC
>JAISXK010000056.1 GCA_031270585.1 Clostridiales bacterium
GTGCTGGTGGCGTTGATGCATTTTATATTGCCGGCGGTATTGACGCTTGCCCTTTCAGAGTTTTTCAGAAAACGCGGATGGATCAGGCCGGGCGATATGCAGTTGGAATTAAAATAAAACAATCCATCCTCATATACAACGCATATAGGTGATCGGTATGGCAGTTTCCCAGGCTATTTTATGTTTTAAAGGTCGTTTCAGCTAAACGGATGTGTGAATACAATGTACGGTTTCGTGCAGGAAGAGGGGTATAAACGTGGAAGATCACCGTTACGTGCCGGAATTGGAAGGCGTACTGCGAAGCCACATGATCAAAGTGCCCGAGATCATATCCCAGGCAACGGGTATCCGTATATTTGGAAAGCTTATCAAATCGCTGGCGTTTACCACGGATGTCGCCATCATCAAAAACATCAATGCCAATGCCATTATTGCCGTTTACCCATTTACGCCACAGCCCGCGATTACGCACGCCATTATGGCTGTTGCCGACGTGCCGGTATTTTGCGGCGTGGGCGGCGGGATTACCGGCGGTAAGCGCACACTGAATATCGCGCAGGACGCGGAGTTTCAAGGCGCTATGGGCGTCGTGGTAAACGCGCCCACCCCCAACGAAACCATAGAGGGGTTAAAGCGCATTGTCGATATCCCCATTGTGATAACGGTAATATCCGAGCATACGGATTTTAAGGCGCGGCTTAAGGCGGGCGCGGATATCTTCAACGTGTCGGGCGGCGCTAATACGGCAGCCATCGTGAAGCTCATCCGCAGGGATTACCCTTACGTGCCCATCATCGCCACAGGCGGCGTCACTACGGACAGCATATCCGTCACCATTGAGGCGGGGGCCAACGCCATTACCTACACGCCGCCGGCGCAGTCCATGCTACTGCGCGGTCTGATGGAAAAGTACCGCAGTCAATGGGATGAGGATGAGTGAATACCCCCGCCAATCAGTTCATTCCCACCAACCGGCTTTCTCGGCTTTCTAAAATTTATGTGGTAAACCGGCCTACGCCTACGCTTCTGTAGGGCTAAATACGAGCCTGTACAGCAGCGAAAATCCCAGTCCCAACAGCAACACGATGCAAAACGTAATACGCAGGACGCGTATGGGGCGCAGGGCGCGTTTTTCAAACATATTGGGCAGCAGCATGGCGATACCAAACGCGAGCAACAATCCTATGGTGTCGTCAAACAGTATGAGGCACGCAGAGCAGGCGATGCCAAGCACAACGCCGCCGAGTATTTGGTAGAGCCTCCACTTCGCCTCGTCAATGGCGGCGATCTTCTGTTGGAATGCGGTGGGTTCGGGCGGATCTTCCTTCGTTTCCCCGCCGTCGGTATCGTCCGCGTCCGTCTTGCTATACCTGTCGTTTTCGCCCAGATCGGGGAAAACATCAAAATTTTCACCGACCAGTTTGGGGCGTTCGGGTTCCTGGTTTTGTTTTTTGAATAGCATTTGCAATTGGCCTTTCTTGTATGGAGTAATATTGATTGTGAATAAAGCGAACCTGGCCGGATTTGCGGCGCGGCCCGAATTGCGCACGAATACCCTGTACATTATCGCATAGAGTAACGGCGGCTGCAATTATAATTTTATGCGCGCTACGGTTGTACGTGGTTGTATGCCGTGTAAGTCTCTGCGCGGGACAATTTACCGGCGCAAAATATTTACAAAGCGCTGCGGCGCTGATACAATAGTGTGGAAATCGGCGCGCTGCACCTGCAGCCGGGTCTTGTGCGCGCCATTGCCTTATCGTTTTTGTGTTCGCGGCGGATAGCTGCGCGTTTTTACGGATGCGCGTAACGCGTGTATTTTATAGCGCCTGATTGGCTTTTACCCTAAAACATTAGGAGGAATAAATACGAATGAAGGATTACACCGCAAACAAAATCCGCAATATCGGTATATTCGGGCATGGCGGCGAGGGTAAAACCACGCTGACGGAAGCAATGCTTTACAACGCGGGGTTGCTTGACCGTATGGGCAAGGTGGAGGATGGCACCACCACGACCGACTATGATCCCGAAGAGATCAAGCGCGGCATTTCCATTAGCGCGGCGCTTGCCCCCTACGAATGGAAAGGCTCCAAGGTAAACGTGATCGACGCCCCGGGCTTCTTTGATTTTTATGGCGAGATATACGAGGCGATGACCTTGGCCGATGCGGCTGTAATCGTGGTTGGCGCGGTTTCCGGCCCTGTTGTGGGCACGGAAAAGGCTATGGATATGTGCAAAAAGGCAAAAATGCCGCGTATGCTGGTTGTGAACCAGATGGATCGTGAAAACGCGAATTTCATGAAAGTCTATGGCGCCGTTACCGAAAAATTCGGGCAAAGCGCGGTGGCGTTGCAGTTGCCCATCGTGGATGGCGGAAAATTTGCCGGCTATGTGGATATTGTGGGTATGCAGGGCAAACTTTTTGACGGCAAGGGCGTGAAGGATACCGCCATCCCCGCTACGCTACAAGGCGATGCCGAAAGCATACGCGAAGCGCTGATCGAGGCCGCCGCTGAAAGCGACGAGACGCTGATGGAAAAATACTTTGAAGGCGAAGAGTTGACGCAGGAAGAGATCATAGCGGGTGTGCGCGCGGGCGTGCGGGATGGCAGCCTGACGCCGGTGGTATGCTGCGCCGCGCAGCCCAATATTGGCGTATATACGCTGATGGATAATCTCATAGAGCTTATGCCCACCGCCGACATGATGAAGCCGCGCAAGGCGGTTAACGCAAAAACCGGCGAGCCGGTGGAGATCAAGCCCGACGACAAGCTTGCGGCTATGGTGGTAAAAACCGTTGCAGACCCGTTTGTGGGCAGAATCTCCATATTAAAAATTTACGCGGGCGCGTTTTCGTCGGATATCGCGTCCTATAACGTCAACGCCGAAAAATCCGAGAAGCCCGGCGCTATCAGCATCATGCGCGGAAAAAAGGTAATCAATGTGGATAAGCTGCATGCGGGAGATATCGGCGTGATGGCGAAGCTGCAGTTTACCAACACTGGCGATACGCTCTGCGACCAATCTATGCCGGTTAAGTTTGAGGCTATCGCCTTTCCCAAGCCCTGCATCAGTCTGGCGGTAACCGCCAAAAAGCAGGGTGAGGAGGATAAGATCATCACCGGGCTCAACCGCCTGAAGGAAGAAGACCCCACAATGTCTCTGGGAAAGAATGCGCAAACGGGCGATGTACTGATAAGCGGTCTGGGCGAGATGCACCTTGATGTGCTTTGTGCCAAGCTGAAGAATAAATTCAACGTGGAAGCGCAACTGGTAGAACCGCGCATCCCTTATCGCGAAACCATCCGCGGCACCGCCGAGGCGGAAGGCAAGCACAAAAAGCAATCAGGCGGCGCCGGCCAGTTCGGCGTGGTGCAGATGCGCTTTGAGCCCCTGCAGGAGGGCGACTTTGAGTTTGTAAACGCCATTGTGGGCGGCGTAGTGCCCAAAGAATATGTGCCCGCTGTGGAAAAAGGTACGCGCGAGGCCATGCAGCGCGGCGTGCTTGCGGGCTACCCCATGGTGGGCGTAAAAGCCACGCTGTATGACGGCAAATACCACCCTGTCGATTCAAAAGAGGTCGCGTTCAAATCCGCTGCCAGGCTTGCTTATAAAGCTGCTTGCGCAAAGGCCAGGCCCGCGCTGATAGAACCGATTTACCGTATAGACGTATTGGTGCCCGAAGAGTATATGGGCGATATCATAGGCGATATGAACCGCCGCCGCGGCCGCGTGATCGGCATGAACCC
>JAISXK010000072.1 GCA_031270585.1 Clostridiales bacterium
CTTATCATGAGTATGGAGCAACCCCCATTTACCGGGGATGTTTTGATCGATAGCGGAGTGGTAAACGCCCTTGGCGAACGTCTTGCCGTCCCCGGCGCGCAGGTTATTGATTGCGCCGGCAAATACATATTGCCTGGCTTTGTGGATGCGCACTGCCACATCGGCATGTGGGAGGACGGCATGGGCGATGAAGGCGCCGACGGCAACGAGGCCTCCGACCCTATCACGCCCGATATGCGTGCGATTGACGGGGTGAACCCCTTTGACCGCTGCTTTGTGGAGGCGCGCCAGGCAGGCGTTACCACCGCTGTGACCGGCCCCGGTAGCGCTAACGTGATAGGCGGGCTTTTCGCTGCGCTGAAAACCGCCGGACAAAGCGTGGATGATATGATACTCAAATACCCCGCCGCCATGAAGGCGGCCCTGGGTGAAAACCCCAAGCATGTGTATACCGCGCAAAAGGTCACGCCCTACACGCGCATGGCCATCGCCTACCTGTTTCGCAAAACCATGACCGAAGCGCAGGAATACCAAAAAAAGCTGGAGCTCGGCAAAAAAGACATCGACAAACTGCCAGAACGCGACATCGCCATGGAGGCGCTGCTACCCGTGCTCACCCGTGAATTGACGTTGAAGATACACGCGCACCGCGCGGACGACATTCTTACAGCCCTGCGTTTGGCAAAGGAGTTTTCGTTGAAGATCACCATAGAGCATTGCACCGAGGGGCACCTGATCGCCCCGCTGTTGCGCGAGCAGACGCAGGCACTGGGTGCCGGTATCATCGTGGGGCCGTTGATGAGCGAGCGATCCAAGATAGAGTTGAAAAACCTGAGCTTCAAAGCGCCGACAAAGCTGCACGAGGCCGGCATACCCTTTGCGTTGATGACGGATCACCCCGTTATCCCGCTGCAATACCTGCCGGTATGCGCGGCGCTTTGCGTGAGGGACGGTCTGCCAGAGGATATTGCGCTTCAGGCCATCACCATCAATGCCGCCAACATCGCGGGCATAGGCGAGCGGGTGGGCAGCATCAAGCCGGGTAAAGACGCGGATATCGCCGTATTTGACGGGCACCCGCTGGATTTTCGCGCGCATTGCGTGCTTACCCTCATCAACGGGCAAATCGTACATCAATTGTAAGGGGTTTTTATGCATCCGAATAAAGCAATGATTGACCTTGCGGCGTTACGCCATAACATCGGCGCATTGCGCCATCAACTACCGAATAACGTGATATTCATGGCCGTAATGAAGGCAAACGCTTACGGCCACGGCGTGGTACCCATCGCTAAAGAAGCGTTGCACGCCGGCGCGGGATATCTGGGCGTGGCCATGGTTTCAGAAGGCGTCGCGCTGCGCGAGAGCGGAGTAAGCGCGCCTATACTCGTTATGGGGGGCGCCATTGCCGCCTACGCGCCCGATATCGTAGCGTATGACCTTGAAGCTACGGTATATACGCGTGACGCTCTTATGGCACTGGAAACCGAAGCGGCCGCCGCCAAAAAGCATGTGGGCATACACATCGAATACGACACCGGCATGAACCGCATCGGCATAACTTCGCTTGCCGAACTGCAATCACTGCTGCGCGCGTTGCAGGGGTGCGGGCATGTGAATCTCTGCGGCCTTTCCACCCACTTTGCAGTAAGTGAGATTGAGGATAAAACCTTTACGCAATTGCAGGCAGATCGTTTTATTGAGGCCGCAAGCCTTGTGCGCAGCATGGGCCTGCACCCGCTGCTGCATGCCGCCAACAGCGGCGCGCTGCTGGATATGCCGGATACCCTCAGCTTCGATATGGTGCGCGCGGGCATCGCCATGTATGGCTACCACCCCGGCCCCGGTTGCGGGCGTCGTGTTTTGCTGCGGCCCGTGCTGCGCCTGACATCGCTGGTCAACACCGTTAAAACCATACGCCCCGGTGACACGGTAAGCTATGGCCGCACCTATACCGCGCCCAAAGATCGCCGCATAGCCACTATACCCATAGGCTATGGCGACGGGTACATGCGCTGCATGTCGCACAAGGCTAACGTGCTGCTGCATGGCAAGCGCGCGCCCGTTGTGGGCGTGATCTGCATGGATCAGCTGATGGTGGATGTAAGCGATATCATAAACGTGGCCGTTGGCGACGAGGCCGTACTGATCGGTAGTCAGGGGGGCGACGCCATCACTGCGGAAGATCTGGCGGAATGGGCCGGCACCATCCCCTATGAGGTGCTTTTAGCCATCAGTCCGCGGGTGCCCAGAATAAATATGAACGGTACATGTGCGCTGAATTAGATTTGTTAAACTTCGTTCCGGTTTTGTGAGGTATACCATGCGTTACATACTTTCGCCCCGGCAAGCGCGGGAACTGGACGCCAGGATTATCAACGCATACCATACGCCGGGCATTGTGCTGATGGAACATGCCGCAGCGGCTGTTGTGGCCGCCGTGCTGCCGCTATGCCACCAACAAGCCCGCGAGAATAAAAAAGGCCGCGTATGCGTGTTTTGCGGCGGCGGCAACAACGGTGGCGACGGGCTTGCCGTGTTGCGGCAGTTGGGCATGCGAGGCGTCGGCGCGTTTGCCATACTGTTTGAAGCCCCCGAAGATTTACGAGGCGACGCAAAAACGCAGTATGATATGGCCATAGCGCATGGGCTTGATATAATCGTCTGTACCACGGAAGAAACTGTGCGGGCGGTGGATTTGAGCCAAGCTTTCGTATATGTGGATGCGCTTTTCGGCACGGGCCTATCGCGCCCCATACAGGGGCGCTATGCAACCGCCATAGGGCGCATGAACGAGGCTGGCGCGCCCATTGTGGCGGTGGATATCCCCTCCGGCATAGACGGTCAAAACGGCCACGCGCTGGGCTTGGCCGTAAAGGCCGACGTTACCGTTACATTCCAGCACAAAAAGCTTGGGCACCTGCTCCTTCCCGGCCGCGCGCATTGCGGCGCGCTCACCGTGGCCCCGCTATGCCCCCCGGTTGATACACCCTTTGCCGCCCACGAATTGCAGCGGGAGGATACGCAACGCCTTTTGCCGCCGCGCGCCATCGATGCGCATAAGGGCACAAACGGCCGCGCGTTGCTATGCGCCGGCAGCACGCACTATACAGGCGCCGCGCTGCTTTGCGGCGACGCCGCGCTGTGTGCCGGCGCCGGGCTTCTGCACGTGGCGCTCCCCCGTGCCGTCAGCGGCGTGTACGCGGCATGCCCCCAGGCCATCTGCCATCCCGTGGGCAATGGATCGGAGTGGGATATGCAGGCCGCGCGCGACGCCATACCGCTGTTTGAAAAGATGGATGCCTTCGCTATCGGCCCCGGCATGGGCGCATACACCGAAGCGTCGGGCATCCCCATGCTGCTTACCCATGCGCTGCAAACAAAAAAACCGTTGGTGATAGATGCCGACGGTTTGAATGTGCTTGCAAAAACAGAGCAATTAAAAGTTCTTTTGCATCATAACACAATACTGACCCCGCACTTTGGTGAAATGGCGCGATTGCTTGGCTGCGCCATCGATGCCGTAGCAGACGACCCCGTCTCCGCCGCCAAACAGGCCGCAAACCAATTCGGCTGCGTCGTGCTGTTGAAGGGCGCAACCACCGTGATCGCACAAGGCGGGCAAACCTGCTTAAACGTTACCGGCAACCCCGGTCTTGCCAAGGGCGGCAGCGGGGATGTGCTCACGGGCATCATACTGGCGCTGCTGGCCCAAAAACTGCTCGTCTATGACGCCGCCCGCGTGGGCGCTTACCTGTTGGGCACAGCTGCGGATGAGGCGCTGTCACTGCTGCAAACGCGCGCGCTCAACGCCGTAAGCGTGATGGACGCCCTGCATTTGGTAATGAGGGAAGAAGAATCAATCGAATAAAGCTCTGGCATACCTGTCAGCATCGAAGGGTTGCAAATCGCCTATCCCTTCGCCTATCCCTATAAAGCGCACCGGCAAATGCAACTCGCGCCGTATGGCGACCGCCATGCCGCCTTTTGCCGTGCCGTCAAGCTTTGTCAACACCACATCCGTCACGCCGCTGCTCCGTTCAAACGCCTTCACCTGCATAATGGCATTCTGTCCGGTCGTGGCATCCAGCACCAAAAGCACCCGGCAGGGGATACCCGCAAGCTCGCGCGCAATCACACGGCGCATCTTTTCAAGTTCGTTCATGAGATTTTTTTTGTTATGCAGCCTGCCCGCCGTATCGCAAATGAGTATATCGCAGCCTCTGGCTTTGCAGGATGCTATGGCATCAAACACCACCGCAGCGGGGTCGGCCCCCTCGCCATGCTTCACCATGGGCACGCCCGCCCGTTCGGCCCATACGCCCAGTTGCTCGCTCGCCGCCGCGCGAAACGTATCGGCGGCCGCCAGCATAATAGATCTGCCCTGCGCCATGTAATAGTGCGCCAGCTTGCCTATGGTTGTGGTTTTGCCCGTGCCGTTTACGCCCACGACCAGCAGCACCGCCTTCTTTTCGCCATCCGGCAAGAACGGCGCGTCCGGCCGCATCTGCGCGGCTATGATTTCAATCAGCGCGTTTTTTGCTTCATCCGCCGTGCGCAGGCGGTCTTTCTTCACCTTTTCACGCAGCTTACTGAGCAGTTCACCGGTCAATACCGCGCCTGCATCCGCCATGATCAGCGCTTCCTCCAGCGCCTCGTACAAATCCTCATTGATGCCTGTATACGCGTGAAACACACCGCCCAGCATGCCACTGCGGGTCTTACCAAGGCCGATCCTTAATGCTTTTAACAAACCTTTTTCCTGTTCCATTGGATTCTTCCTCGTTTTATTATCCCAGGCAAGTTTTTTTCTTAAATCTTTAAATTTTAAATTGTTACCCTGCTTCATACCTTCTTCTAAGAGGCGTTTGTTTCCACATCCTGCAGGCGCGCAGATACAATTTTAGATACGCCCTTCTCCTCCATCGCCACGCCGTAAAGGGTATTGCAAACCTCCATACTGCCCTTGCGGTGCGTGATAAGTATGAACTGCGTATCCTCGGCATACGCGCGCAAATAGTTGGCAAACCGCGTCACATTTACTTCATCGAGAGAGCTTTCGATCTCATCCAGTATGCAAAATACCGTGGGTTTTAATTTTAATATCGCAAACAGCAGCGCAATAGCCGTAAGCGCACGCTCGCCGCCCGAAAGCAATGATAGCAGCTGTAGCTTTTTGCCCGGCGGTTGCGCGATGATATCGATATCGCAGTTGAGCGCGTCACCGACGTCTGCCAAGCGCAATTCAGCCCGCCCGCCGCCAAACAACTGCTCGAACACGATGGAGAAATTTTGCTGAATACGTCTGAACTGCTCGCTGAACTGTGCTTCCATGGTGGCGGTAAGCTCACCAATCAACGTTTGCAGATCCCGCTCCGCTTTATTCAAATCATCACACTGCAACTGCAACTGCTCGTACCGCTCGTTGAGCGCCTGATAATCATCCACCGCGTTTACGTTGATGTTGCCAAGCTCACGTATGGCCGCACGCAGTTCATCGATGCGCACATGCGCCGCCGTAACGCCAAACTGCTCCGCCCGCAAAGGCAGCGCCGTTTCGTATGTCAGTTCATACTCTTCCAGTATGCGCTCCTGCATATTCTGAAACTCCAGCTCGGCCCTGTTGTACAACAAATCCTGCCGGTGCATTTTATCGTTAAGCTCGCGCATACCCACGATGAGCGCCTCACGCTCCCCGCGTATGTCGCCCAGCGTTTGCGCAAGCTTCTGACGTTCCTCCTCCATAGCCGTGTGCTGCTCTTTATGCCGGTCGATGAGGCTTTGCTTTCCGTTGACATCTTCGCGCAGGCTGGTTATCTCATCCGACAGGCTTTCTTTCTGTTGGTGGTTGATTTTGCATTGCTCCATATCGTTATAAATACTCTGCTCCAGTTGCTCCAACTCACGCGTCAGGCGCTTTTTCTCGTTTTCAATGGCGTCCTCTTCCTTTAGCAGGGCCATGCGCCGCACCTTGCGCTCGGTCAGCGCGGCGTTGGCTTTATCATGCGCGGCGCGCATGGCGTTTAACTGCGCCTGCGAGGATAATACATCATCCTTCGTGGTGGCGCTGCCCGCTTCAATGCCGCTTTGCACAGATACTATCTCCTGCCGATCCGTTGCGATATCGTCAAGGTTATCGCTGATTTGCCCTTGCTCGGTTTGCGCGCGTTGCCGCTTTTGCTCGTTTATCTGTATATCGCGCAATATCAGCTCCAGCTTTTCCTTATTGCGTACGTTGTCGATATTAAAGGCGTGTATGCGCGCCTGCGCCTGCGCCACCAACTCACCGCACGCGGTTTCATTTTGCTGCGCGGCCCATTTTTTTTGCGCGAACTGCTGCATAAGCAGCTCGTGTTCTTTGGTGCTTTGCAGCAACTGCTTTGTTTCGCGCTCGCGCCCCAAAAGACTGAACTCACGCTTTTGCACGCTGCCGCCTGTCATAGAACCTCCCGGATGTATGATATCCCCCTGCAATGTCGCGATGCGAAAAGCTGCGTTGGCACGCTTGTTGAGCGCGATGCCGGCCTCCAGCGTTTCGCAGATGACCGTGCGGCCAAGCAGGTTTTCCACCACGGCGCGGTATTCCTCTTTAAAGCCCACCATCTCTGCCGCCACACCGATGCACCCGTGCTCATTTAAGCAGGCGCGCTCCTGCCCGGACAGCAATCTGGGCCGCATTGCCGATACGGGCAACAGCGTCGCGCGGCCATACTGATGACGGCGCAAATGCTCAATAACGCGCTTGGCATGTTGGGGTGTGGGCGTTACGATATTTTGCAGCGCGCTACCTAAAGACATTTCCAGCGCGGTTTCAAATTTTTCCGGCACCTGTATCAGTTCCGCCACCACGCCCAGCACGCACTGCCTGAGTTCCATGTTGCGGGCGCTGTCACGCATAACGTTTCTAACGCTGGCGTAATATCCTTCGTGGGCGCGCGCCATCTCCTCCAGCACGGAAACGCGCGAACGCATATTCTCCACCTTTTGCTCAAGCTCACGGTGCTTATGTTCGGCCTCCCTG
This sequence comes from Clostridiales bacterium, assembly GCA_031270585.1. GTDB lineage: Bacteria > Bacillota > Clostridia > Christensenellales > CAG-138 > JAISXK01. Next base: position 7,022 of record JAISXK010000072.1, read on the forward strand.
CGTTCTTCCGCCGCCTGCCGCATGCGCTGCTGCGCGTCTTCGCACCGGGCAAGCAGCGCGTTTCGCTTTTGCTCTTCGGCGTCGTATTCCTTTTGCGCGGCGGCAAGTTCTTCATTCAATCCTTCACGCTCGGCCGTGATGGCCGCAAACTCGCTATCCAGCGTTTCAAGCCGCTGGTTCAACGCCGCCGTCATGGCCTCCATACGCGAAAGCTGGCTCTTCGCGTCGGAAAGCCGGTTGAGCTGCTCAATGATGCTGTTTTTTTGCTGCTCTATCAATTGCTCCTGCCGCTCGATCTGCTGTTGGCGTTCCTGCAGCTTCGCCTCTTCTTTTAATACGTCCTCTTCCATGGCTTTGAGCATTTCGCGGCTGTCTGCGCCGCTTAACGTATCCAGTTGGGCGCGTATCTCATCGCGCCTGATCTTGTTGGTTAGCAACGCCTGCTGCAGCCGTTCGTATTCTTTTCCCAGATGCTCCTTGCGCTCCACCAGCACGCTGACCTCGCCCGCATGCGCCTCCATGGCGGACATTTCCTCCAGCAGCAGATTTTGCAATGCTGCTGCGGCCTTCTCTATCTCGCGCACCTGCCCCTCCTGCGCGGCGCAATCCGCCGCCAGCGCGCGCTCAGTCTCCTCCTGCGCGCCGCCCTCGCTTTTTAATTGCGCGATAGCGGCCTCGGTGTTCTTCATGCGCTCTTTTGTGCGCTCGTACTGGAATAAAAATACGTTGATATCCAGATGCCTAAGCTCATCGCGCAGCTGCAAATATATGCGCGCCGTTTTGGATTGCTCACGCAAGGGCTCGCGCCGCAACTCCAGTTCATCCAAAATATCCATCAACCGTTCCAGGTTTTTTCTGGTATGGTCGAGCCTTCTTACGGCCTCCTCTTTGCGCACGCGGTATTTCATCACGCCCGCAGCCTCCTCAAGCGCCGCGCGGCGCTCGTTGGAGCGGTTGGAGAGTATCTCCTCCACCCTGCCCTGACCGATGATGGAATATCCCTCTTTCCCTATGCCCGTATCGCGGAATATCTCCTGAATATCCTTCAGGCGGCAGTTGTTGCGGTTAAGCTCGTATTCACTCTCGCCCGAGCGGTAAACGCGGCGGCCCACCGTTACTTCGTTAAAATCGACGGGCAGCGTACCGTCAATATTGTCAAACGTCAACAAAACCTCGCAATATGCCTGCGCCTTGCGCTCTTGCGTACCGCCGAAAATAACGTCTTCCATCTTGGCGCCGCGCAACGCCTTGGCGCTTTGTTCGCCCAGCACCCAGCGCACGGCATCGGCGATGTTACTTTTGCCACTGCCGTTTGGGCCTATGACGGCGGTAATGCCGCTGTCAAAAACCATCTGTGTTTTTTTCGCAAAGGATTTAAACCCATGCAATTCCAGTTTTGTTAAACGCAAATTGATTACCCCTGATTTCGTGCCGCAAGTACAAAACGTTTAAAACCCGCGTTATGTTTGATCCTGCGTTCTCAGCCATTTAAGCGCCGCGCGCGCCGCGCACTGCCCCGCCTCCTGCTTGGATGCCCCGCTGCCCTCGCCCAGCAGTCTGTCGTTTAAATATACATTCAACCGGAAGTTTTTTTTATGATCGGGTCCCGTGGCCGCAGCCACCTTGTAGCCCAGGTTTCCCAGATGCTTTTTTTGCACATATTCCTGCAGAGCGGATTTGTCGTCCTTCCCGGCGTTGCTCTTTGCGATGCTTTTGAGCATGGGCGTAGCAAAGCGCAGTATAACGGCCTTTGCGCTATCATACCCGCCATCAAGATATACGGCGCCGATCACCGACTCCATCACATCAGACAGTATAGAGGGCTTGTCCCTGCCGCCGGTGCGCTCTTCGCCATGCCCCAGCAATATATACTTTTGCAACCGGTAAAGTTTCGCGGCTTCGCACAGCGCCTCCTCTCGCACCATTGATGCGCGCGCGCGCGTCATCGTCCCTTCGCTCCAAGCGGGGTAACGGTGATACAACTCTTCGGTGATACACAACTCCAGCACCGCATCACCGAGGTATTCCAACCGTTCGTTATGTGCCGCCCCTTTTCCGTCGCCCTTTACATACGATGTATGCGTCAGGGCGGTATCCAGCAAGTTCACATCCTCAAACGTATAGTACAGTTGTGCCTGCGCCTCTTTTAGCGCGCTTTTTCGATTGGATATATATAATCTCCCCTTTTAATACCATGCCTCAACAAAAAGTCACGCTTTTTATCGGGGTTTCGTATTGCGGCGCCTTATCACGCGATATGCCCGCACCAAAACATGATGCGGGCATGACAGTGCGGATTGCTAAACTATGCCGCTCATTCTTTCTTTTGCAGGTAATTTATAATATCGCCGACCGTGCGCACCTTGGGTAATTCTTCGTCGGGGATATTCACATCAAATTCCTGCTCCAGATCCATAATCAGCTCTACAACGTCAAGTGAATCGGCCTTCAGGTCGTCAACGAGCTTGGCCTCCATCGTGATGGCGCTTGCGTCTACATCCAATTGCGCTGAAATAATTTCGCAAACTTTCTCAAACATTCGGGTAGCTCCTCTCATTTGGCAATAGTAATATATATGCAGATTATTTCATGCTAAGTTTATGGCACGGCGGCAAATATGTCAAGTTGCCTTTCTTCGGGCGTTTGACACCTTTACTACCCAACTCTACTTTGAAAAGCTTGGGATATTACTCCGCACTCAAACAACAGGAAAGATTTTTATGGTGAAAGAAGGCAGCAACCTTTTCTTTTTTATGCTGCAAGCGACGCATAAAAGAATGTACTTT
>JAISXK010000086.1 GCA_031270585.1 Clostridiales bacterium
TATGCCCGCCTTTTGCATGGCGATGGCAACCTGCCGCTTTGCGGTATCCACACCGTCAAGATCGGGCAGCAAAAGGCCGCTGCGCGTGCCGGCTTTTACAATGACGCCGTAGCGCGCGGGATCGAGCTGCGCGATATCCGCTATGGGCTCGGGCGGCGTGAGCACATCCACCTTGATGGTGAGCGTAGGGAGTTCTTCCTCCGCAACGGGATGAAAGCGGCTGTCACGCGTGGCGGCGGAAATGGCGTTTTGTATGATCTCCTGCGCGATGCAGGGGGTAGTGGGCGCGATGGTGCCGATGCAGCCGCGCAGCTGGCCATATTGGTGCAATGATACGAATACGCCCGCGCGGTCTCGCAACAGATCGCCCGGCAGTCCCTCGGGCGGTGCTATGGTTTTACCGGATGACACGCGCGCCGTAACGGCCTGCCTGGCAAGGCGCACATAGGCATCCTCATCCGCATGCATGCGCAACGCTTCCTGTTGCCGCTCTGTTTCATACCTGTCGCCAAATCCACGCGTTTCATCCGCCGCGTCCGGCAAAAACGTGGCCACGGCATAGCCCACGCCATAGGTATCCTCATACGATAACACGCTTGACGTAACGCCGCGCGCATCCAGCGCCCCGGCCATGATCAAAAGCGATCCTACGCCGCACGCGCAGCCCTTTTCCAGAAGGGGATCGGGCAACGCCAGCAGTTTCAAAAAGTCGCCCTCGCGCAGGGCTTCAAGTATGGCGCGATCAAGCGCCGGCCCTTCCGGCGCCAGGCCATAGGGGCCATCCGCCTTGAGGCGGTGCGAAAGATCGCCGCTTGCTATTACGGCCACGCGCTTTTTGCCGGCGGCGGACTCTATACATTGACCCAGACGGTAATGCGTCAGCGCCGGCAGGCCGGAGACGCCCATGCGCACGATGGGAAGTTTGGGCGCGCGCTCCCCTAAAAACAGCAGCGGCACCAGCGACCCGTGGTCAAGCCCGTCGTCCCCATGCCGCACCAACGGGCCTGCGGGCAGGCCGCGTTCGCCCGCAAATGCAGCGATATCTTTGGCGAGCGCTTCATCGTATACGGCGGCGGCCTTTGTTTCGCGCGCGCCAAAGCGCGAAAAATCCCCGCAAGCACCAGTACCCCCGGATATATGAAAGTAATCCGCATAGACAGGCGCGTGAGGGCTGATGATGACGGCGGCGTCAAGCGGGAATTGCGTGAGGAACGCCATGGCTTCCCGGTAGCTGTCGATGGTTTTTTGTATGCGCCTTTGTTGCCCCTTGCCTACAGCGGGGATGATTAACGGCGGGTGCGGCACGAGTATGGCGGCCGTTACAGGCATAACAAAACCTTCTTTCAACTAAAAATGCGTATGCAGGGCCGTATACGTGGCGGCTTCGCCTATGCCGCCGCAGGCCGCGCCATACTTTTAACGCCCGTGCTTTCTGCGCCAGCTTTTGCGCTTTTTGCGCGTGGCGAAACGATAGATAAATATAATAAGCGCCATCAGCACCACCAGTATGGCGCCCGCGATTATGTTAAACACGATATTGGTATTTGTGAAGTGGATGCCAAGGCCGGTTTCGGTTTCGGCCACCTTGCGCGCGTGCGTTTGGTTGTAATAATCCGGTATGATGGATACGCCCCTGTCATTTTTTTCAAAGGAGGAGGCAAAGGATGCCAGCGCATACCACCCCTTTATTTCGGCGCCGGTCGCGTCATGCAATATACGCGCGTAATAATCGGTAATTTCGTTGCCGGCTTCATCTTTTGGCGTAAGCGATACTATGCCAAATGTCTTTTCCTTTACGCTGCCCAGCATTTGCGCGGCGTATAGGCTGCAAATTACCCGGTAGAGCCGGTCGCGCTCGATTTCAGCGCGATTGCCTTGCGCGTCGGTAAGGTAAGCTTCCGTTACCTTGTTGAGCGGCAGTCTGTTGGGATTATAGCGGAAGTTTAAGCCCGACATGAAGAGTTGCGCGTCCGGCATGAGGGGTGTTACGGAAGCATCCACCTCGGCAACGTTATAGAGCTCCTGCCCGGTGAGGTATACGTCTATCAGCGGGTAGTCCGTCAGGCCGTCCGCACCTATGCCCAGAGAGTTTACGTTAAAAAGATCGGCCAGCGTAACATCGCCCATGGGGATGGCGGCGCGTATCAGGCCGGCCGGCGCCACGGCAAGCGCGGGCCTTTCGCCATCCGTTACGGCGGCCATATAGGCATCGGAAATGAAGTTGCCCAGCAAGCTTTCACCGTGGCGGGTGTAGATATCAAACTCCAGCGAGGAAAAAGGCACATGCGCCAGCACTTGGTCGTACTTCATTGAGTTAAAATGCTTGAGATATTGCTGCTCTACCATGCCCTTGTATTTGGTGATCTCCTGCGCCGTGGCGGCCTCTTCGGGTATGCTTTCGTCGATGGGCAAAAGCGCGTAAGAGCCTGCGGCCCAGCGGGCGCCGTTTTTCCTGAGTACCAGCTTGCCAAGGTATTTGCCGTATTCGTTGCAGGATACGATCAGCGTATCGCCAATCATGATGGGCTCTTGCAGCAGCGTGTGGGTGTGGCCGGATATGATGACGTCGATATCCGGTACGGCCGCCGCCAGCAATTCATCCTCGGATTTTTTCGGGTCTTCATTTGTGCCCCCGTGGGAAAGGCATATGATAAGCTCCGCTCCCTGGGCTTTTAAATCCGCCACGGATTGTTTGGCGGCATCCGCCATGGCGGGTATAGGGAAGGGCAGCAGCGGCGTAACATCCGCAGCATCCTTGCCAAATGTGCTGAATATGCCTATCTTAACGCCGTTTTTATCAACAAGAAGCGTTTTTTGCGTGTTGACGCGCGCAAATGCGTCGCTTAAATTTTCCAGTAACGTTTGGGGATCATCGCTTTGCGTGTAGGCGAAGTCGCCCGCGTCAAAGAGCAGGGACGGCAAGGTTTCGCCGCTGTCCGCCGCAGTGTGCAGCATATCGGTAAGGCCCTCAGCGCCCCAATCGAACTCGTGGTTGCCCAGCGTAACGGCGTCATACCCCATCAGGCCCAGCATGCGCAGTTCGCTTGCAAAAGAGGCGTAAAGCGTTTGAAACAGCGTGCCCATGGAAAAATCGCCCGCGTCCACCAACAAAACGTCCGCCCCCGCGCGCTCTTGATCGATGCGCGTTTGCAGCCTCGCAAAGCCGCCCGCATGCGTTACGGCATCGCCTTGCATCAGCTTGAAAGGAAGGAAGTTGGAGTGCAGGTCATGCGTGAATAGTATGGTGACCTCATCGGATGGCGGCGCTGCCATAGAGACTGCGGGCAGCAACAGAAGCGACGCGATGAACAATGATGCGAGAATTCGGCGCATAGATGTACCCCTTCACAATATAGTATTTTAACGATAGCATAAATATGTTACAAATCCGTGCATTTTCGACTTAATCTAAGCAATGGCCGCGATGATTTCGCGGATCACGGTGTCGGCGTGCTCGTAGGATACCTGGCAGGCGCCGCTATCGGGGCTGCCGGTACCGCCATATTTTTCCATCAGGAGACCGGCGTCAATACGGCTTGTTTTATTGATGATGCTGCGGCTTACATTAAGCGGACAGTTAAGCTTGCTGCGGCCGTCCACGATCCAAAGCGCGATATTCTGCCTGGGGTAAAGTGTAAATAGCAGGTAGCGGTTGCCGCAGTAGATAGGGTCTACCCCGCGCAGATCGGTGATGAGCGCGTTGCCTTCTACGCGCGTATACGCTTTTAACATATCGCGAAAGGCTTCTCTATGGTGGAAATAGAGCTCTATGCGCTCCTGCGCATCCAAACAATCCAAAATCTCGTCGATACTTTGCGTACAGCAGGCGTCCACAAGGTATTCCATCAAATCGTAGTTGCTTATGCGAAAGTTGCGGAAGCGGCCAAGGCCGGTGCGCGGATCCGTGATGAAGCCCAGCAGTACCCAACCCATGGGGTATAGTATTTCATCCATGGTTAATTCCCCCGCGTTTATCTTATCCACGGCGTCTACCATATCGATAAAGCCCGGCAACGCGGCGCTGCCGCCATAGTAGTTGAATATAACGCGGGCCGTGCTTTGCGCGCCGCCGGCCCCACCCGCCCGGTCAAGGTGGTGAAACCAAAGCTCCGCGCCGTCAGCATAAGGGACGTTTGCCAGCACATCGCCCTGCGCGACATGAATATAGCCATCCTTCATATCACTGGGGTGCACAAATTCGCAGCTATTGATAACCCTAAGATCCTTCAGCATGGCGGCGCAGGCCAAGCCGTCAAAATCCGCCCGTGTTAGAAGTCTCATGAACCATATCCTCCGCATTTTTCGTGCCTTGCGTAACGGCGGCGCACCGTTAGTATAACTATACGCCTTCCGTTAAAAATATACAAGATTGGACATTTGCGGTGCCACGTTTACCCCGCCCACATGTTTGCTAAAATGCTTGTCATGGGCTATAATGGGTTGAAAAGAAACGGGCGCACATTGATGACGGAACCCTGATAACTTTTTGATGACGGTATTTCAGTGAAAGTCAAGCGGCTTATGCGCGAAAGAAACCGCAGCTTACTTATGATGACGGGTAAAAAATCGCGGTGAGGTTTTCCGCGCAAAGGGTGAGCGGCGAGATAAAAGGTTTTATTTTCCAAATTGATGTCGGCAACGTAATTACTATGCAACAGATACTCAGGTGATAAGGAGGATATTATGAAAAGGGGTTTATCTGCCGTTACGGCGCTTGCGCTGTTTGCCATGTTGCTGGGGGCGTGCTCCGAAAGGCAGAATACTGCGGCGCAGAGCGAATCTGCGGCGCCAGGCGTGCCGGTGCCGCCGCGCGTTGAAGAACCCGGCGAAACGGAAGCGATAGCCAAAAAGGGAGAATATGCGGCAAGCCCGGCAGATGTTGATTTAACCCTGCTGAATAGCGCGATGGTTTACGCCGAAGTATTCAATATTGTGGAATCGCCCGACAAATATATGGGCAAAACGATAAAAATGAGCGGGCCGTATTACGCCAGCTATTTCGATGAAACGGATGCCTATTACCATTATGTCATCGTGGAGGATGCCTCCGCCTGCTGTAGCCAGGGGTTGGAGTTTATTTGGAACGGCACGCACAACTACCCCGCCGATTATCCTGCCGATGGCGAGAAAATTGAGGTTGTTGGCGAATTTAAAAGCTATGTGGAGTTGGGGCAAACGTATTATTATATCGCCGCAGATGAAATCAGAGTTGTTTGAGGGGCGAAGGTGAAGAACGCTTCACGCGGCGTACAGGTTGCGTGGTTATCGTTGCATAGTATTACCGCTTTTTACCATGGCGCATTGCATTACCCCCCATATATTTAGTATAATGCTTACGGGATATGGGGGAATACTGTATGACCGAAGCCATGATCAACATGATACAAAACGATATTTACCGTTGCGCCAAAGCGAGTAATACGCGCGCGGGTTCCAAGCGCATGTATGAGGCTATGATCGCCCGTTACAACACGCTCTTTATCGGCTTTGGGGATGTGATCCCTACGGGACCGAAAACCCATTACCCCGACGGGGAACTGGATTACTGCAACGAATTAAACTGCATCAAGGAAAAGCTGGAACTGGTATTGATCGCCGGTATGGATCCCGATGCGCTTTTTGACGACGACGACGACGCGGAGAAGGATGATATTATCATCAATATATCCTTTGACGATGTGCGCGCCTATGTGGATGGAATGTCGGCGCTTACGCAATCGCAGATCGAAGAGATACACGAAAAGATAGATACCCTTGAAGAGATCACAAACGCCGATATGAGCCGTCCCCAGAAGTGGGAGGAAGCCCGGCACATCATCGCCTGGGCAGCCGATTGGGGCGTAGACGTGGGGGTAGGACTGTTGGCGTTGCTTTTAAAGATGAGCGCATAAAACGGAGGCTATATTAACTGATGAATGAAATAAACATTGCGCTTTTCAGGGAACGGATGATGAAAGCGGTAGCCCATTATGCAACATGAAACGAAGGCCACGTTAAAAAGGGGGGCGCGCGCCATTACGCAATCAGCCGTAATCGCGGCAGTTTATACGCTGCTTACGGTGTGTATAGCGCCAATCAGTTCGGGCCTTGTGCAATGCCGATTGTCGGAGGCGTTATGCGTGTTGCCATACTTTACACCGCTTGCGGTGCCGGGCCTGTTTATAGGGTGTCTGCTATCGAATATACTGATGGGCAACCCCATGATGGATATCGTATTGGGGAGCTTTGCCACATTGCTTGCGGCGCTTGCCACGTATCTTGTTTCGCTGCGGGTGCGCGGCAGGGCGGCGACGGTGCTTGCGCCGCTGCCGGCGGTGCTGTTTAACGCGCTTATAGTGGGGTATGTGCTGCGCTTTGTGTATTTTGAAAGCGTGCCGTACCTGGCCTGCGTGCTGTATGTGGGTCTGGGGCAGATGATCGCCTGCTATGGCGCGGGCATTCCGTTGTTTTTGATGGCGGACAAATATAAGCATAAGCTGTTCCCAAAGGGTTAGATTTAAAAAAAGCTTATACAAGGCGCTTGTGAAAAAGACCCGCCATTCCTTGACACTCGGGCAAAAGCGCAATTATAATGGACGAGGACATATCACTTATTCCATATATTGAGGTTGGCCAAGTTTAATATTTAAAGCATTACAGGAGGTTCAAGCATGCCAAAGAGTGTTACAATTGATGGCAATACCGCTGCGGCGCATGTTGCGTATGCGTTTTCCGACGTGGCGGCAATTTACCCCATCACCCCATCCTCCAACATGGCCGAGGTCGCCGACGAATGGGCGGCTGCGGGCAGGAAGAATTTATTTGGACAGCAGGTGCGCGTTTGCGAAATGCAAAGCGAGGGCGGCGCGGCAGGCGCCGTGCACGGCTCGCTTGCGGCGGGCGCTTTGACAAGCACGTTTACCGCTTCGCAGGGCTTGCTGTTGATGATTCCCAACATGTACAAAATATCCGGCGAGCTTTTGCCGGGCGTGTTCCATGTTTCGGCCAGGGCGCTGGCCGCGCACGCGCTCTCCATATTCGGCGACCACAGCGACGTGATGGGCGCGCGGCAAACCGGGTTTGCCATGCTCTCATCGGCTTCCGTGCAGGAGGTTATGGATTTGGCGCTGGTGGCGCATTTGTCGGCCATTAAATCCAGCCTGCCCTTCCTGCATTTCTTTGACGGGTTTAGAACGAGCCACGAGGTGCAAAAGATCGAAGAGATCGCATACGACGACATGGCCAGGCTTTTGGATTGGGATGCCGTGGCGAAGTTTCGCGCGCGCGGTCTTAACCCCGAGCACCCGCATATGGCGGGCACGGCGCAAAACCCCGATATCTACTTTCAGGGCCGCGAGGCCGCAAACAGCTATTATGCGCAAATACCCGGGATGGTTGAGCAGTATATGGCGGAAGTCGGCAAGCTGACGGGCCGCAAGTATAACCTGTTTGATTATGTGGGCGCGCCCGACGCCGGTCAGGTGCTGGTGGTCATGGGTTCCGGCGGCGACGTTGCCGAAGAAACCGTAGCCTATCTCAACGCCAGAGGCGCAAAGCTGGGACTTATAAAAGTGCGTCTCTACCGCCCGTTCGCGGGCGATCGCTTTATCAAGGCGCTGCCCAAGAGCGTGAAGAGACTCGTCGTGCTTGACCGCACGAAGGAACCCGGATCCGTTGGCGAGCCGCTTTACACGGATGTGCGTGCGGCGCTGTCCGAGGCCGGCATGGGCCATATCGACGTGATCGGCGGACGCTACGGCTTGGGATCCAAAGAATTCACGCCGTCCATGGTAAAGGCGGTTTATGACAACGCCGCAGTGGCGACGCCCAAAAACCACTTTACCATCGGCATCAACGATGATGTGACACATACGTCGCTGGCCGTGGAAGAGCAGATCAACGCCGCGCCCGAAGGCACCATCGCCTGCAAATTTTACGGGCTGGGATCGGATGGTACGGTGGGCGCAAACAAAAACTCCATCAAAATTATAGGCGACCATACCGATATGTACGCGCAGGGTTATTTCGCTTACGACAGCAAAAAATCCGGCGGGTTCACGGTATCCCATCTGCGCTTTGGCACAAAACCTATACAGAGCCCCTACCTGATAGACCAGGCCGACTTTATCGCCTGCCACAACCCCTCGTATGTAACGCGTTACGCGGTGGCGTCGGGCATCAAAGAGGGCGGCGTATTTTTGCTGAACTCCCCTTGGACGCTGGAAGAAATGGAGCATGAATTGCCCGCTTCGCTCAAGCAGGCTATCGCTAAAAACAAAGTAAAATTCTACAACATCGACGCTATCAGGCTGGCCCGCGACGTGGGCATGGGCGGCAGGATCAATACCATTATGCAAAGCGCGTTCTTCAAGCTTGCAAACGTGATCCCCGCGCATGAGGCCATGCAGTATATGAAGGATGCGGCTAAAAAATCCTACGGCAAGAAGGGCGAGGATGTCGTTCGAAAGAACTGGGACGCCATTGACGTGGGCGCAAGCGCCTTCGAAGAAGTGAACTATCCCGCAAGCTGGGCATCCGCCACCACGGGCGCCGCCATGGTCTGTTCATCCGACGACTCGTATTACCGGGATTTCATCAGGCCCATACTGGCGCAGGACGGCGATAGCATACCGGTGAGCAAGCTATCCCGCGATGGCTTTGTGCCCACAGGCACTACCAAGTATGAAAAGCGCGGCATCGCGGTGGATGTGCCCGCGTGGATACCGGAAAACTGCTTACAGTGCAACCAGTGCGCGCTCGTTTGCCCGCACGCCGCCATCCGCCCGTTTGTGGCCACACCGGAAAATCTCAAAGAAGCCCCCTTGAGTTTTACAACGGCGGACGGTAACGGCAAAGACCTTGCCGGCAAGAAGTTCCGTATACAGATAGCGCCGCTGGATTGTTCCGGCTGCGGCAACTGCGCGGATGTTTGCCCCGCAAAGCAAAAGGCGCTGAAGATGGTTCCGCTATCTTCCGTGGCGGAAGCCGAAGAGAAGAACTGGGATTACGCGCTTGGCCTGCCGGTGGAAAAGCTTACCGTCAACCCCGCCACCGTAAAGGGCAGCCAGTTCCTGCAGCCGCTCTTCGAGTTTTCGGGCGCGTGCGCGGGCTGCGGTGAAACGCCGTATATCAAGCTGGTGACGCAGCTTTATGGCGACAGGATGGTTGTTGCGAACGCCACGGGTTGCTCGAGCATCTATGGCGGCAGCGCGCCCACATGCCCCTACACCAAAAACGAAAAGGGCCGGGGTCCCGCTTGGGCAAACTCGCTCTTTGAAGATAACGCCGAATTCGGTTTTGGCATAAATCTTGCCTTCACGCAGCGCCGCCATAAGCTGGCGGAGCTTATTACGGAATTGCAAAAAGAAACCTGCAAAGAAGGCACGGCGGCCATATTGCAGGAATGGCTTGATAACAAGGACGACGCCGATGGCAGCAAAGCCGCCGCCGAAAAGGTGCGCGAGCTGGTGTTTAGGCCCGCCGGGCAGGAATGCAGCCCCCGCGCGGCGGAATTGAAAAATGAAATCGCCACTATGAGCGATATGCTGGTGAAAAAATCCGTATGGATATTCGGCGGCGACGGTTGGGCGTATGATATCGGCTATGGCGGTCTTGACCACGTGCTCGCCATGGGCGAGGATGTAAATGTGCTGGTGATGGATACCGAGGTGTACAGCAACACCGGCGGCCAATCCAGCAAGGCGACGCCCACGGGTTCGGTCGCGAAGTTTGCCGCAGCCGGCAAGCGCACAGGCAAAAAGGATCTTGGTATGATGGCCATGAGCTATGGCTATGTATATGTTGCCAAGGTGTCTATGGGCGCCAACCAATCGCAGTTGATGAAGGCCGTTACCGAGGCGGAAGCTTACAAGGGCCCCTCCATCATCATCGCTTACGCGCCATGCATCAACCATGGCATCAACATGAGCCATGCGCAGGCCGAGGCGAAAAAGGCGGTGGAAAGCGGATACTGGCCGTTGTACCGCTACAACCCCGCGCTTGCGCGCGAGGGCAAGAACCCCTTCCAGTTGGATAGCAAGGATCCCAAGGTGCCTTACGAAGACTTCATACTGGGCGAGGTGCGCTACGCCACGCTCAAGCAGCAGTTCCCCGTAGAGAGTGAAGCGCTCTTTAAGCGCGCACAGGAGGAAGCCCGCGAGAAGCTTGCATATTATAAGAAGTTGAACGATATGTAAGGGCGATTGATCAACGGGCACGCAAGGGCGTGTTAACACGCACTCTCAACGATGGTATCCTTTTTTCGTTGCCCGGTTGCGCCGCAGATTTTCATGTAAAAGTCTGCGGCGTTTTTTTGCGCCGTTTTCGAGAGCGAAAGGAGGTTTTACCTTAAGCATAGGGGCTGTTGTTATAAAACCTGCCAGGATGAACAGGGAACGCTTGAAGATGGGGTTGAAGAAATCCAATCGGTTGAGGTAGCTGAAAAGAAAAGCGGATGGCTGCTACTTTTCATAATAGGGCAGTTGCATTTCGGATATGGATTGAACGGAATAGTCATACCTATCCCAAAGGGTATCAAGGTTGATAGCCGCCGAATATTCAAACACATAGGACGATTTTATGTCAAAATCCTCAACGCCATACTGGAAGCAATCAATTTCAAAAACAGCGCCTTCCGGCAAATTGAATCGGAAAGCATAGTATGAACCG
>JAISXK010000109.1 GCA_031270585.1 Clostridiales bacterium
AGCGCAGCGGCGGCATCCCCGCAGAGCCTTTGATCAGGATGTGCTTTTCAGGTGCGTATACCGAACGGGAGGTTGTGGATAAGGTGACGCGTTTTGGTGGCATGAGCGCATATCTCGGCACGCATGATTTGCGCGCCTGTGAACGGCTCATAAAAGAGGGTGATGATTTTGCGGCGTTGGTGCTCGAATCGATGGCCTATCAGGTATCAAAAGATATTGGCGCCATGGTGGCCGTGCTGGAAGGCCGTGTAGACGCCATCCTGTTGACGGGCGGCCTTGCCTACAGCGTGCGCTTTACCGGCGCGATTAAAAACCGGGTGGGCTTGATAGCGCCCGTGCTCGTATATCCGGGTGAGGATGAATTAAGAGCGCTTGCGGAAGGCGCGCTACGCGTATTGGAAGGAAAAGAACGAGCAAAAGAATACGATGGCTGATCAGACGACACAAAAGAACAAACGTATAATATGTACAGTAGCAGCCTGTCAAACCTGGTGAAGCGGTGCTTCCAGCTGCATAAACGCATTTTTTGCAGGGGGCAACAGTTGTATGAATGCCGACATGCCGCCCGTTTGGCCCCGGTCGCGCCGGTGCGAATAGAGCAGCGTGGGATCTTCGTAGGTGCACTTGTGCATCAGGCTGATCTGTGCGGGAGGGATACCCGATTCTAAAAATTGCGCCGCGCTGGCCATGGCAAGGTCTAAATATCCTTTTCCCGGCTTACCGGGCGAAACCAGCGGTACGCCGGGGTAAGCGTCCATAAATCGCGCGGCAAGGTCTTCGCTCACTTCAAAGCAATCCCCGCAGATGCACGGTCCCACGCCGGCAAGCAGATCGGTGGGGTCGCTGCCAAAGCGCGTTCTCATCATATTGATCATATTGCAACCGATCTTACCAAGCGTGCCCTTCCATCCCGCGTGGGCAAGGCCGATGTGGCGCCGTTTGCGGTCGAGCGCATAGAGCGGCACGCAATCGGCGTGGCCGGTAACAAGCGTCACCCCCGCGTGCTTTGTGACAAGTCCGTCGCAATAGGGCAGCGAAGGGCGAAAATACCCCATGCCGCAGTGGCTTTGATCGACCTCAAGTACGGTAACGCCGTGCTCAAACGTATCCATTACCATGCTTTGCCAACCGATGCCGGCGCGTTTTGCAAACAGGCGATGGTTTTTCATCACGTTTTCACGCGGCTCTCCGGGCCGGGTAAAGCTCATGTTCAAACTGGTATACGGCCCTGTGCTCACGCCGCCTATGCGTGCGGTGAAACCATGGCGAACCAAGCCCGTGGCGGAAAAAGCGGGAAAACCAAATATGCCGACCCCGTCGGCGTCGTCGTAAAGATAACCGCTGTTTGTGTTTGCGTAAGCGCTAAGAAAGGCTGCCTGCATCATTTTTCTTTTAACAAAAGCTCCAACTCATGCATAAAGGTGTTGATATCCTTAAATTGCCGGTAAACGGAAGCGAAGCGTACATAGGCGACGTCGTCAAGCTCCTTAAGGCGCTGCATAACGAGTTCGCCGATTTGCGTGGTGGGTATTTCCTGATCAAGGGAGTTGAATACCTCGCGCACAACGTCTTCTACCAATTTATCCTGCGTGGCGCTGGATATGGGGCGTTTTTGACAGGCGCGGCGCATGCCGTCCAGAATTTTTTCGCTTTGGAAGGGTTCGCGCCTGCCGTCTTTCTTGATGACCATGATGGGCAGCTCTTCGATTTTTTCGTAGGTGGTGAAGCGTTTGCCGCAGCCGGTGCATTCACGGCGGCGACGGATAGACGACCCGTCGTCGGTAGGGCGGCTATCGATAACTTTGCTGTCGGAGCAAGCGCAATAACGGCATTTCATATGAGAACCCCTTTATTGGTATTACTATTTTGCCAGTATACCATATTTTGTGCCGGACAGCCACAAGTATATCCTATCCAACCGCGCACCAAACCGTCGCGTATCAAACCTTTTATCAAATATTTCAAATCTTTTTGGGAGGTATATCCACCAGTATCACATCATCGCCGATTTTTTGTATGCATGGATAGGGTACGACAAGCTCTTCCTCGCTGCGTATGATGCCAAACAGACGCGCGGGGCCCGGCACAATGATCGCCACAAGTTGCGCGGGGCATGCATCTACGTCCAACTCCAAATCACATACGCGGCCCAGCTTTACGCCATCGCAAACGTTGATAACATCCTTGCGCCTTAAATCGGTAAACGTTGTAAAGCATTTCTTATGAGACACCTTTTCACCCCCTTTGAGATACGCTTCGCGCATTCACTTTTTCAGGTTCGTTTTATTAATCCCTAAAGTCATCACGTAAAAGCATATGCGGGGGCGGCGCGCATTTATTTCAAAAGGCAAAACAGGTTCATGTAAAATACATAGAGGGTGAAAAAACGCTGACTAGAGTAGGCTTTCGATATGTAGGCAAAGGAGACATCTGCAAGCAAACAAAAAGCACAACAAAACGAAAGCTCCCGCCAAAATGGATCGGGGCTTTTCGTTTCTGTTGTTTATGAGGCGGTTTCCAAGCCTGAAATTTTTATTTTATTCCACGTTGTAAAAACCCGATATATCGGTGGAAAGGCTGATCATGATATTTTTGACTTGGGTATAATCCTGCATGGCCATCTTATGCGTTTCACGGCCATAGCCGGATTTTTTGTAGCCGCCAAAGGGCGCGCCCGTGGGCACCGGCCCGAAGATGTTCACATACATACGCCCGGTTTCCACGCCCCGCGCCACACGGATGGCCCGGTTGATATCCTGCGTGAATACGCCCCCGGCCAGGCCATAGTCGTTGTCGTTGGCCAAGCGAATGGCTTCCGCTTCATCCTTAAATTTGATGATCACCACCACCGGCCCGAATATTTCCTCGCGGGCTACACGCATGTCGTTGCATACATCCGCCAGTATGGTGGGCTGCATGAAGCAACCGCAGCCCGACGCGCCCCCGGTAACGCGCTGCCCGCCGCAGGCGAGTCTGGCGCCTTCGCTCACGCCGATCTTTACGTAATTGAGCACGCTTTGCAGGTGGCTTTCGTAAATCATCGCGCCCATCTGCGTGTCCATATCCAGTGGATCGCCCACGTTAACGGCGTTAAAGCAGCGCACGGCGTGTTCCACAAAGCGATCATAAATGCCTTCCTGCACGAATATGCGCGAGGCGGCGCTACATACCTGTCCCTGGTTGAAGAGTATGCCGTTTAAGAGGTTATCCATCACGATATCCCAGTTGCAATCGTCAAAGAAGATGTTGGCGCTCTTGCCGCCAAGTTCCAGCGTAACGGGTATGATTTTATCTGCGGCGGCCTTTGCCACCGTGCGCCCCACCTCCGTAGAGCCGGTGAAGGAGAGCTTCTTCAAGCCGTCGGCACGCAGCATATAGTCGCCGCTTTTTGAACCCGAGCCCGTGATGACGTTCAATACGCCCTTGGGGAGAACATCCTGTGTGAGACGGGCAAATTCCAATATGCTCAGCGATGTATGGCTGGAAGGTTTGAACACCACGCAGCAACCTGCGGCCAGCGCCGGGGCCAGCTTCCACGAGGCCATGGAGAGCGGATAGTTCCACGGCACGATCTGACCCACCACGCCTATGGGCTCGCGCAGTATGATGCTGAGCGTGCTGTCGTTGAGCATGCTGGCGGCGCCTTCTTCCGCCAGCAGCGCGCCTGCGTAGTAGCGGAAATGCTCCACTACCTCAGGCATGTCGACCAGGGTAGTCTCGCGAATAGGCTTGCCGTTGTCAATGGTCTCTATTAGCGCCAGGGCGTCTATGTTTTGTTCCACGATATCCGCTATTTTCATCAACAATTCCGAGCGCTCTTTGGGGCTCGTGGTCTTCCACTGGGCAAACGCGTCCCACGCCACGGCGATGGCGTCGTCCACATCCTTATTTGTGGCCTGGGCGCAGTTGGCGATCTTTTCGCCTGTGATGGGTGTGATGACATCAAACGTCGCGCCATCCGAGGCATCGCGCCATTCGCCGCCGATATACAACTGGTATCTGTCCTTAAATACATGTTTAGGTATGGTTGACATTCATGCTACCTCCTGATTTTAATCATGATGAAGTGTTGACGCAAGGGCATATGCAGGGAAGAGTTGCTCTTACAAAATTACGGTATCATATGCATCGCGGTGCGTGTAAACCCCCAAACCGCAAAAAAAACGCCTAAAACGTGCAGTATACTAAAGGTTTTGCATGGGCTTTACGCCGCCGTCATTCCGCTGAAAAATCGTGTTTTCCATAACGCGGCGCGCCAGATAACCAATGATTAATTGGCGGTTGCTTAAATTTTGTAATGATAGGATTGCAGGTGCAGTTTGTCGCCTGCCACATGGAAGGTGAAATTGCGGTTTTTACTGCCCGCGTCGGTAACGTAGCCGTTGTTTTTTGTGGCAATCAGGTTGAACGCGTTGCGTTGCATGAGACCGTTAAAATGGTGCAGCAGGTAATTCTGCCTGAAGCAGATGGGGTATTCCGCCATCAATTTGCGGTGGGAAGCGCTGCCCGAGTCGAAATAAAAATATGTGCCCAGCATGTCTGCGCCCTCTTTGAAATAGGGGCGCATGACGTCTATCAGATCGTTTTGGGTTTCGAATATGGAATACTCATTGATAGAGCAGTAATCTATATAAAGATCCACACAGTTGGGCCGCAGGGGGTACTTAAAAGAACTATCCGCCAGAAAGAGTATTTTGAGGTTAAGATTCTGGCTCTCTATAAGCTCTTTATAGAGCGTAACAATTTCCGGGTACTTGTCCGATACGATGTATAGGGCGTCCGGATCAATTTTGCCCAACATCACATAAAGGAAAAAGTAGCAGTTGATATGGTTTTCCATAACGACCTTGTTTTTTAAATCCATCTGCCGCATGCGGGAGAATATCCAGTTGTAGCTGCGCTGAAACAACGAAACCCAACTGGCGGGCAGATCTTTATAAAATTTGCGGTCGAGATCCGGGGAATCGAGTTCGCTGATGTGGCGCCCTTGCGTTACCAGTATGCCGTTCATGATGCTGGCGTGGTAGCCGCATTGGCATGAGAGCTGCGCGCCGAGTATATGGCCGTTTTCAATGCTGGCATCGGCAAAACCCAGGTTGCCGGTGCAATGGGGACAGCAGAGCATGGGCATAAATTCTATGGGCACGCCGATATGCCGCGGCCGAACGGCCAGTTTGTCGTGCATGCTGCGGATGGTTTCGATATACTCTCCCAACTCCGCAATGGTTTGTTGCAGGCGGTTAAGTTCCGCATGCAGCTTACCCTTCTTGTTTTCCAGTATATCGATGTATTCCAGCACGTCGTCCTGCGAGGCCAGGTTGGATATGCGCATAAGCGACAGTATTTCGTGAATCTGCCCTATGGGGAAGCCATACTGCTTCAACTGCAGGATCAACTCCACATCCTGCATATTTTGCTCGTTAAAACGGTATTGTTTGTTGGTGGCCTCCGGCAGTATAAGCCCCATATTGATGTAATAGCGCACGGTATTGATGCTGATGGCGTGTTTTCTGGCAAATTCTCCGATTTTCAAAATAATCACCTCTACAGGATAGGCTGTGCTATGATCGATTTTAACACTTAGCATAACATGGATAAAATCTAAAGTAAACAGGATAGGCTGTGCCACGATCGATTTTAACACTTAGCGTAACATGGATAAAACCTAAAGTAAACACGATGTTTAGCGAACGAAAGCGCATACGTCGCGTTATTTGCAACCCAGCCAAGGTATTCTTTCATTTTTTATAAAATTCGGCGTTGACATACACCGCAAACAAGAAGTTATCATAGGGGTGCACACAGGAAGTCCGCGCCGGTTCGTATCGTAACGCAACCGGAACCCTATGTGACAAAGCTTCCGAAAAATTAGCGATTCCCTGTAAAACCAAGCAATTCTTTTGATGTGGAGGTAAGTATGTCTAAAATCGACTGGAAACAAATTCAGGAATGGGATCTGAAGTACAATGTGCACGCCTTTACGACGGCGGAGGAATACGGCACCACGTTTATCGAGCGCACGGAGGGGAACTATCTCATCCAACCCGACGGAACAAGGTTGCTGGATTTTTATAATCAGCTGTTTTGCGTGAACGCGGGGCAAAACGTGCCCGAGGTACAAGAGGGCATTAAAGAAGCGCTGGATCGCTATGGGTGTTTATGGGATATCTATACCACCGATTATAAGGCGGAAGTATCCAAAATGCTCATAGAGGACGTATTGGGCAAAAGCGGTTGGGCCGCAAAGGTGCGCTACGCGCTGGGCGGCGGCGACGCCGTAGAAACGGCGTTGTTGATTGCGCGGTTGTTCACGGGCAAATCGCTGATTGCCACGCGGGAGCATGGTTACCATGGCGTATCCGCAGGCGCCGCGCAGCTCACGCGCATGGTGCCCAGCCGGTCTTTTGCTTCCTATGCAGATAAAAAGCCCAGCCTCGTGCCGGGCAGCATATTCCAAAATACATTTGTTTGCCCCACAGCCTTCTGTTACCGATGCGGTCTGAGCCATACGTACCCCGCATGCAAGCGTGTGCGGGCCGACGGCGTGCTGCCCTGCGTCGCGCAAACGGAAGAGCTTATCGTAAGCCACAATTTGCAAAGCGTGGCGGCCATCATTACAGAGCCCGCCCACGGCGCGGGCACCATCATGCCGCCGCCGGAATATCTGCCTCAGATCGAGGAGATGAAGAACCGCTTGGGCATACTTTGGATTGTGGACGAGGTGCTCATGGGCTTTGGCCGCCTGGGCGAATGGTTTGGCTATCAAGCGGTATCCAACCGTCCCGTAAAGCCTGATATGATCACGATAGCTAAAGGGCTTACAAGCTCCGCATTACCGCTGGGCGCGGTGGTCGTAAATAAAGAGATTGCGGATTTCATGGATTCGATGCGATGGAATCACGTATCCACATTCGCCGGGCACCCGCTGCCGCTGGCCGCTGCGAAATACAATCTCAAATATATGATGGAACACGGCATTGTGGAAGCCGCAAAGAAGATTGGCGAATATTTTGGCGCACAGTTGCAGAACTTAGCCGAAAAACACAAGACCATTGGCTTGGTAGCGGGTGCCGGCATGTTCTGGCAAGTGGAAATCGTAAAGGATAAAGAGACGAAAGAGCCCTTTGTGCCGGAGGATCGTTTTACCACCTTCACGGGGAGCGCCGGCAACTGGCCCATCAAGCTTATCAGCAAATACGCCGGAGAAAAGAATGTGCTGGTAGGCGGCTTTGTGCCCAACACCCTGCGCATGGGTGGCGCGTGCAACACCACCAGGGAGGAGGCGGATATTGTCATCAACGCGCTCGATTACGCCTTTACCAATATGGAAAAGGATCTGCTGGGGTAAAGATATGCGATAAAGAAGCGTTTTCTTGTTGCCTGAGGGGAAACGCTTTCTTTAGACAAAGTTCAAGGCAAAGTTCAAGATAAAGTTCAAGATAAAGTTCGGGATAAAGTTCGGCTGCGGAGCTACCGCCTGTCGGGCGGCCACCGCCAGAGAATGAAACCATAAACTTTAGGGGGAGTGTGACTTTAATGATAGCAAACGCAACTATGCTCATGGTGGTCATGGGTATCGTACTCGTATTGGTCATGGTGCTTAGCGTCATCGCCAACAAAAGAACCAAGGACGCGCACGACTACATGGTTGCCGGGGGCAAAATGCGGATGTGGCTGGTAACGTCTACGGTACTCGCAACTTTCATCTGCGGCGGCACGGTAATGGGCGGGGCGGGCATTGCGTATACGGATGGCATGCAGGCAACTATTCCGGATCCGTTTGGCGCGGCGTTATGCCTGATCGTGGGTGGTTTGTTCTATATGGGGCTTATTCGAAAAACCGGCGCGGTTTCGGCTGGCAGCGTATACCAAAACCGTTACGGGCGCTCAGGCGCCGCGATCGCTTCGTTTTGCATGGTGCCGACATTTGTTTTTTTTGCCGGATCGCAGATTGCGGCGTTAGCAAAGTTGTTTCAGATTTTGTTGGGTTTTGACTTCTTTTGGATAGCGCTTATAGCCGGTATTTTCATTATCATTCATACCTGGCTCGGCGGCATTACCGCTGTGGCCTGGACGGATTTTATACAGATAGCCCTGCTGGTGTTGGGCGTTATCCTGATGTTTCCGTTGGTATATTCTCGGTTGGGCGACTTGGGCGGCCAGCCGGTCGTGGTTGAAATGATGGGTAAAGAGTTCTTCAGCTTCGGCCTGAATGGAGATTTTACATTCGCCGGTATCATGACATATCTGGCGCTATGGGTGGGTACTTCCGCAGGCGCGGTGCCCGGAGCCGACCTCATACAGCGTGGCCTGGTATCCAAAACGCCTGCCGTCGCGCGCAACAGCAGTGTGCTTGCGGGCATTATTATGGCGGCTATCGGCCTGCTGGTGGTGTTCATGGGCGCGTGGGGTAACGTATTTATGGCGAATGGCATGTTTACGGGCGCTGAAGCCGCCATGATTGAGGCGGACTCGGAGTTGCTGCTATTGATCATATCTACCAAGGTGCTCCCGCAATGGTTAATCGCGCTGTTCTTCACGGGCGTGATGGGCGCCATCATTTCCTCTGCGGATTCGGCGCTGTTCGCGCCGGCGACCATCATCAGCAACGATGTGGTACGGCCCTGGTTTGAAAATAAAGGCAAACAGTATGAAGACAAGGATCTGATGAAATGGTCGCAGTGGGCTGTGGCGGGCCTTGGCATCATCGCAACGGTGCTGGGCGCCACAACGCAAAGCGTGTTTGACCTGATGGTGGTAGGCTTTACAATACAGGCGGTGTTGTTCTTCCCGCTGACGCTGGCACTGTATTGGAAACACGCCAATAAAACAGGCGCGGTTTGGGGTATGATCGTGGGAATGGTGCTGGCCATCGGCATGATGGTTACGCAGGGTACCATTACGCCCGAACCTTACTGGGTGCAGGTGTTTATGCCCATGGTCGCGGGCGTAATCGTGCAGGTCGCCGTGTCTTTCGCTACGGCCAAAAAAGACCCGCCCGTGCCGTTGATGCATGCGGATGGCAATGTAATCAAGTGGCCCGAGTTGGTGGGGAATGTGAAAAAAACTTTTAACGCGTGATTTAAGGCTGTAAGATAATTGCCAAAAGGGTAAACCCCAGGAGGGGAACAACGCGGGGCTGTAGCGCTAAGAAAAGCGCGACAGCCCCTAAATAGTTACCGTTTGCTTTGGGTTGTTGACGGACGGCGTGCCCACGGACTATACTTGGGTAAGTATGACGCAAGATTTGCATCAACGATTGCAATGCCCCATCTGCTTTGCCGCGTTTCATAAGGATGGCCAATCCTTGGTGTGCCGAAACGGCCACTGCTTTGATATCGCGGCAAAGGGGTATATAAACTTTCTTGGCGGAAAAGCGGCGGGCAAGTACACACGGGCGCTTTTTGAAAGTAGGCGGCGCATCATGGCGCGCGGTTTTTTTGCGCAAGTCGTGGATGCGTGCGCCGGGGCGGCCGCGCTGTATCAACAAAACCCCAGTCCGCTGGTGGTGGATGCCGGCTGTGGCGAAGGGCATTACGCAAGGGCGCTGCATGGGCGTCTAAACGCACGGGTGATAGGCGTGGATATTGCCAAAGAGGCCATAGCTGTCGCGGCGCGGGGCAGGCAGGATGGCGTATTGTGGCTGGCGGCCGATATGGCGCATATGCCCATCAAAGCGGCGTCGGCCGATGTTATGCTGAATATATTCGCTCCTGCCAACTATAAAGAGTTTAAACGCGTACTCAAACCCGGCGGCATATTGATCAAAGCCGCGCCCGGCAAGGCGCATTTGGCACAACTGCGGCAAAGGCTCAATTTGCCGCGCGATGAAGAGGATCTTGCGTTGATAGCGGGGCAGATGAAAAAACACTGCAAGTTCATCACCAGGCAAAGCTGCGCGCGCACAATGCCGTTAAACAAAAGCGAGCTTGCCGATATGTCCGGCATGACTCCCCTTCTATTTAACAGGGGCGGCGGTGAAGTTATGTTTGATGATATCGACGAGATCACCATTGATGCGGAATTGTTTGTTGCGCATATGCTTTTACCCACTTAAGTAATTTAAAGGCAGGCGGCGTGTTTATGTTAAAAGGTATTACGGATATCAAGGGAATAAAGGTTGGCCATTGGACGGACGAAACGGCAAAAACCGGCTGCACGGTCGTATTGTGCG
>JAISXK010000051.1 GCA_031270585.1 Clostridiales bacterium
ATAGCCTGCCATATATTAGGCCGGGGTTTACGCAAGACCGGGGATGGACTCGCCCGCGATACGCGCGGTATCCCGCGCGATTACCATCTCTTCATCCGTGGGGATGACAAACGCCTTTACCCTGCTTGCGGGCGTAGTGATGGTCACTTCCCGCCCGCCGGGGCAGGTTTTGTTGTATGCGCGGTCGAGATTGATGCCCAGGTACTCCATATCCTCCAGCACGGCCTCGCGCACCTCGCGATCGTGCTCGCCAATGCCCGCAGTAAACACCACTGCGTCAACGCCGTTCATCGCGGCGGCATACGCGCCGATATAGCGCTTGACCTTATAACAAAATATCTCAAACGCGGCGTCGGCCCGGTCGTTGCCTCTGGCCCTCGCTTCGGATAGATCGCGAAAGTCCGACGACACGCCCGACACGCCGTATACGCCGCTTAATTTATTCATATAAGCGTTCACGTCGCCGGTGCTCCACGCGTTCTTGTCCATCAGGTAGGTAACGATTGCCGGATCGATATCGCCGCAGCGCGTGCCCAAGGGCACGCCCTCAATCGGCGTAAAGCCCATGGTGGTATCCACGCTCTTGCCGCCCTTTACCGCCGTAATGGAAGAACCGTTGCCCAAGTGGCAGGTGATGATTTTGGTCTCTTCCAGCGGTTTATTTAAGAGCTTGGCCGCGCGGCGCGACACATACAGGTGCGACGTGCCATGGAAACCGTAGCGCCGTATCTTCATATCGGTGTAAGCTTCATAGGGCAGACCGTATAAAAAAGCCTTTCTTGGCATGCTCTGATGAAACGCCGTATCAAACACGCCCACCATGGGGGTGTTTGGCATAGTCTCTTTGCAGGCGCGTATGCCCATCAGGTTGGCCGGGTTATGCAAAGGCGCCAGTTCGCAAAGCTCTTCTACCATCTTGAGCATGGCGTCGGTGATAAGCGCGCTATGGGTGAAGCTTTCGCCGCCATGAACAAGCCTGTGCCCCACCGCGTCAATATCGGCCATATCGCTTATAACGCCGGTACCCGGCGCAACCAGCGCATCCAGCACCATCCTGATAGCGTCGGTGTGGTTTTGCATATCTTTTAAAATTTCCCGCGTTTCGCCGCCCTTGGGCTTGTACACGAGTTTGGAGTTTGCGATGCCTATGCGCTCGCAAAGCCCTTTGGCGATGACGTCCTCATTTGCGGTATCGACCAACTGGTATTTAAGCGAGCTGCTGCCCGCGTTGATAACTAAAACTTTCATATCTTTATCCCCTTATATATTCTGCGCTTGCACGGCGGTCATGGCCACGACATTGACAATATCCTCTACGCTGCACCCGCGCGATAAATCGTTGATGGGGCGCGCAAAACCCTGGCAAACGGGGCCGATGGCCTCGGCGCCCGCCAGGCGCTGCACCAATTTATAGCCGATATTGCCCGATTGCAGATCGGGGAAGATTAAAACATTCGCCCTGCCCGCGACAGGGCTGCCGGGCGATTTTAGCCGGCCAACCTTTTCCACCAGCGCGGCGTCGGCCTGTAACTCGCCATCCACGTTTAAATCGGGCGCCATCTCTTTTACAAGCGCGGTCGCCCTTACTACTTTATCCGCAAGCGCGTGCCTGGCGCTGCCTTTGGTAGAGAAGGAAAGCATGGCCACCCGCGGTTCAATGCCGCAAAGCGCCTTGCCCGTGGCGGCGGAAGAAATCGCGATCGCCGCCAACTGCTCGGCCGTGGGATCAGGGTTCACGGCGCAATCCGCAAATATCAGTATGCCGTTGTCGCCATAGCTTTTATCCGGTACTTCCATCACAAAGCAGGAGGATACCACGCTGATGCCCTTGGCCGTTTTTACAATTTGCAGCCCCGGCCGCAGCGTATCGCCGGTGGTGCTGATGGCGCCGGCCACCATGCCGTCAGCCTTTCGCTCTTTTACCATCATGGCCGCAAAGAACAATGTATTTTTCATGGTTTCGGCCGCTGTTTCGGGCGTCACGCCCTTATCCTTGCGCATTTCATAATACGCTTCGGTATAAGCCCCCAAATGCGGGGATGTCGTAAGATCAAGAATCGTAACGCCCCGCAAATCCACCTTGAGCGACCGCGCTGCGGCTTGAATTTCGCCCTCATTCCCCAGCAACGTCACATCCGCAACGCCCTCTTTGGCGATGATTGCCGCCGCTTGCACCGTGCGCTCCTCCGGGCCCTCAGGCAACACAATGCGCATTTTGCCCGCCTTTGCTTTTGCTTTGATGTTATCCATTAACGCCATGCCAAGATTCCTCCCGATTTTTTTGTGAAGCCGTGGAAATTATAACATACCATACATGAAAAAGCGCGGCGTCAGCCGGTTTTTAACCGCCGCAACACCTCTTCCCGGGGAAGCATGCAGCGTATCGTCAGACTAAAATGCCGTTTATTGTAAAGGTCGAGCATTTCACCGCTGTCTATATAGCGTACACGCGGGCGCATGGCGTGCGCGTTGCTGATAACTGCAGCGACTCTGCCGTTGGAAAGCTCAACAAAGCTGCCCACAGGATAAAGCTCCAGCTTCTTCAAAAAGGCTTTTACGATATCATAATCAAAATCGTTGTCTACGCCGGCCATTACGTATTCCACCGCTTCATGGGGCTGCATGGGTTTGCGGTAAGTGCGATAGGACGTCAGCGCGTCATAAACATCCGCAACGGATATAATGCGGCTGATCAGGGGGATATCCTCGCCCTTGAAGCCGAAGGGGTAGCCCGTGCCGTTGTATTTTTCATGGTGGCAAACCACCCCGCCCCACAGGGCCTCGTCACCAATATTGTATTTTGTGAGATATTGGTAGCCCTCCGAGGAATGCGTGCGTATCAGCGCGAACTCCTCGTCGGTCAGCCTGCCGGGCTTTTGTATGACGTCAATCGGTATGGAGGTTTTGCCGATATCATGCAGTATGGCCGTGCGGCCCGTAAGCAGCAACCTGTCGTTGGAGAACCCAAGCGTATTGGCGATAGCAATTGAGATCACCGCCACGCTTAAAGAATGGTGGTAGGTATATTCGTCATAGCTCTTGAGATCCTCGATGTGGATAAGCGCCTTTTGATCCTGCGAAAGGCTTGTCACCAGTTGTTCCACAACGGCGTCAAGATTTTTTACCGCCTTGATAGCTGCGGCGCTGTGCGAGCCGTCCGTATCGTCATGCACGACAGAGAAAAATTCCTCTAAATTGTTCAGAGCAAGCAGCTTAACCTGGGGGCTTATGATGGGCTTTGGGCGCGGCACGGAAAATGGCAGCGGCGCTTCATCCTCGTCGCCCTCAATAAATATTTCCTCAATGCCGTTTTCAATCAGCTTTTCTATCATGTGCGGCGTGAGCGTGGCGTCCTTCGTCAACACGGGCACAATCCTGTCGTCCTGAGAATATACGTCCTTTTCCAGCAGCATCCCTTCTTGAAAATCTCTTGCAACGACACGTCTCACAGCTCGTAAACTCCTTTAGTCATACTCAAAAACAATACATGTATTTTATTATAACTACTATACCACAGCAGAGGCCGGCAAACCAATACGACTCTTCTCCAATTTTCGCAAAAACATGCAAAAGGCAATTTATCAGCCGGGCGGTGAAACAGGCCGATATTTCAACCGCGCGGCTCTTGAAGGCTATTGAAGCACGCCCAGCACATGCAATGGGCGCAGCGCGCTGTATCGGTAGGCAGAAAGCGGCTTGTTGACGGCGTCATATGTATGGGCCGCCACCAGTATATGCGCGGGCGAAG
This sequence comes from Clostridiales bacterium, assembly GCA_031270585.1. GTDB lineage: Bacteria > Bacillota > Clostridia > Christensenellales > CAG-138 > JAISXK01. The sequence continues at coordinate 3,749 of JAISXK010000051.1, forward strand.
GATTTAACCCCACCGCGACCACCACCGGGCTGTGCTGAAAGACCTCCGCGCCAAATTTAAGCTGTATCACGTCGCCCGGCATGAGCTCTGACAGACGCGCAAGCCGCATCACAGGGCCGGGGCCGCCCTCTTTACGCGTCATAAAGTTATAAAAAAACTCCACCCCCGTCCAGCTGGCGGTTCTATCGTTTGCGGAGCGGTAAAACCAACCGTACACGGGGGTAAAATTCATAATACCCGCGCCGGCAAGCACGCATTGTGATGCGAAGTTTGTGCAATCCCCCCCAATATCGTTAAAATCAAAGTAGCCGGGGTTTCTTTTCAGCGCCCATTTATACGCGTAGGCCACCGCCTTCCCCCTGTCGTATGGCGTCAAATGTGCCGCCTCCTCCCTGTCAAATATGCTTCATACTATGCGGCGAAACGGCCATGGTGAATGGAATAACGCATAGCGGCGCGGCGGGCAGGAAGCGATGATCCCGTGAGCCGCCGCGTAATCGCCATGATGGAAATTGTTATATATATCGGGCGCTTTCCGTATTATAATGGTACATAATAAAACGCATTTTGAAAGGATACCGCTATGCATATCCGGCATACGCTCGCGGCGGCGCGCCGCAGGCCCACCGGGCCTTGCGCGGTTGTTTTACCGCTTGTACTCGTCATTGTACTTCTGGCCGGGTGCGGCAAGGGCGAACGCCAGGCCGCGCTTTCCCCCTCGCCTGCGGCTGCGGTAACGCCAATGGTGCTACCTGTAACCGCGCCCGCTTATACCCCCGCGCCGGCGCCCACACCGCTCAGCTTCCCCAAAACGGGGTATTGCAACGGAGAAGGCGTCAATGTGCGCGCGGCGCCCGAGCGCACAGCCGAAATTGTGGATATTATGGGCGAAAACGCCGTGCTCAACCTTGTTTCGCTGCAGGATGGCTGGTACCGGATAGACCTTGACGGCACGACGGCTTACGTGGCGGAAAACCTCGTTACCATCGGCGACCCGCCCCGCAAGGATAATATGCACTGGGCACGGGTGAGTTCTTCAACGGCCAAGCTCTACAAGGGGCCGCAAGGCAAGGATGTTTCCGAAGTGACGTTAAAAAAAGGCGACGTGCTCAAGGTATTGCGCAAAATGGGCGATTACCTGCACGTCGTATACAACAAAAACCTGCAACGCTATATCAAAGTGTCGGATGTGGAGTATATCTCGAAAGAGGAATATCTTGCGCAGACGCCGTAGGCGCCCCGTCAGGGCGTTAAAAAAGCGGCGGGCCCGCTTTGTTTAAGGCTCGCCGCGTGATTGAAAGTTGAAGCCCCTTTATACCCCGTCGCCGCGCTTGCGCCTGAGCTTCCCTGTATAGCCGATTTTGTTCACCTGCCTGGCGCGGGCAATGGCCAGCGTATCGTCGGGCACGTTTTCGGTTATGACGGAGCCTGCCGCCACAAACACGTCGTCGCCCAGGGATATGGGCGCGACCAGGCTTGCGTGGCACCCGACAAATGTGTTGTCGCCAATCCTGGTGCGGTGCTTTTTGTGGCCGTCGTAATTGACAAACACCGTGCCGCAGCCAAGGTTTACGTTTTTGCCCACGTCGCCGTCGCCTATGTACGACAGATGCGGCAGTTTGCTGCCCTCGCCCACCACGGAATTCTTCACCTCGATATAATTGCCTACCTTGCAGTTGTTGCCCAATCTTGTGCCGGGCCGCAGGTTTACATAGGGCCCTAAAGTTACATAATCGCCCACCACGGCATCCCTGGCAACCACGCCCTGCGCCGTTACAAATTTGCCAAAGTGGCTATCCGTCAGCCTGCACGCCGGATAAAGCGTGCAGCCGGGGCCTATTACCGTGTTCCCCTCCAGCACAACGCCGGGGTAAATCGTGCAATCGTGGCCTATCTTCACCGTATCGTCTATATAGGTGCAGGCCGGGTCTAAAAGCGTTACGCCCTTATACATATGGCGCGTATTGATGCGCCGCCTCAATACCGCCGTGCACGCCGCAAGCTGTACGCGGTCGTTTACGCCCATGGCTTCCTCGGGTGAAACGGCGCAGGTTTCCACTGTAACGCCCCTTTTGATAAATGCGGTAATAATTTCGGCCATGCTCGTTTCGCCCTGGCCCGACTCTTTGGCCAGTTCATCCAGCACCGGCGCCAGCAGCGCCGCCTCAAAGCAATAGGCCGATACGCGTACCTCGCGCAGCGGCTGCTGCTCGTTTGTGAGCGCCTCTTCTTCTATTACACCTGTCACATTGCCTTCATAACGCAGCACGCGCGCGTAGCCTATGGGGTTTTCCATCCGGGCCGTTAAAAAAGCCGCCGCGCTGTTAACGGAAAGCAGCGCCCGCACGGTGGCCCTTTGCAAAAGCGGCATATCCCCCGCCAGCACCAGCACGCGCCCCTCTTTGTCGCGCAACAGGCGCCTGGCGTCCAACAGGGCCGAACCCGATCCGCGCATATTGGTTTGTTCCACATAGCGCAGCCGTTCGCCGTAACGCTCCTTCACCTGTTCGTGCATATGCCCCAGCACCGCGATAGGCGGGGCGTCCTCGTTTGCGCCGGGCGCACCGGCCGCGTCCAGCACCCAGTCCAGCATGGGTCTGCCGCAGATGGGGTGCAGCACCTTTTGGTATTCCGTCTCCATACGGTTGCCGGCGCCGCCCGCAAGTATAACCGTAGTAACCGTTTTGGGCATAATACCTTCCTCCCCGGCGTTTTGCCGTTTTTTTCGGCGTACTTGCCGCGATATCCTCATAAATAAAGTATACAGCGCGCTCGCCAAAAAAGAAACAAAACGAAAAAAGTCGCAACGCCAATATATCCTTTCCTCCGGCCGGCCCGGCATTTCCATATAGGAAGCCGCATAGAATAAGCGTAGGCGCTTTCACCGGCCCGTAATTTTTTTACGGGGGTGTTCGCGGCGGACGCCGGCCGGATAGGGGTATGCCGGGTTAATGAAAGAAATAGTATAAACTCCGATTATATGGAAATACTTACCGCATCCAAAGTATTGACAGGGGAGAAACAGGATGACAAATCAAAGCAAATATGGACGGACCTGCACGCACATGGGGTGGAGCCGGGAAGAGGACAGCCTGCTGCTTGACGCCGTGCGCGCCGCGCGCAAGGATGGAGCGCCGCTCAAAGCGGCGTTTGACCGGACGGCAAAAGAAACCGGCCGCAAACCAAACAGCATACGCAATTATTACTACACACGCGTAAAACAAAGCGGCGAGCCGGACGCCTTATTGCCGCACAACCCCGCGTTCGTACCCTTTCAGGATACTGAGATCAGGGCATTGCTGAAAACCGTGCTGGGCGCGCAGGCACGCGGCATGTCGGTGCGGGCCTGCACATTGAATATGGGCGACGGCGATAACCGCGCCATGCTGCGTTACCAGAATAAATACCGATCGCTGCTAAAGAGTAGCCCCCAAACCGTTAAAAGCGTTGTGGAAGAGATGCGAAAGAGCGGCGAACCCACAATAGACCCCTATGAAAAGGCCGGCGCCGTTTGCCGCGCAAAAAGACCGTCAAAGCTTGCTGCGGGCAATCTGTTGGAGGCGGTCGCAGACGCGGTCAACCGGTTGGACAGCGTGGAGAGGCTTAATGTTTCCGCGTTTTTTGAAAGCCTGGGCGCGCTCGCCGCCGCCGCATCAAAGGGCGCAAAGGCGCAGCAACAGTTGGAGGCCATGGCCGAATATAAGGATATGCTTCTATTGCTTGAAGACAACCAGGAGCAGAAGGCGCAGATCAGCGCCCAGCATAAGGAGCTTATCGCCCAGCGCGAGCGCTTCAATACGCTGCTGCGTTATTTCAGGCAGTTGATAGACGTAAACCGGGAGTTTTTAGGCATGACATCCGTCGCAAAGGTCAGCAGTCTTAGTTCTTATATCCGCGAGCTGTCGCGCAATCTGGAAGATTGCGAGAAATGCGTCACCACCTGCTAAGGCGCGCGCCACAGGCGGGGGCTGTGGCGCGTAATTTGCGCGTAAACGCGCGGAAGTTTCGCCTGTAGCGGTCAACGCGCGGGCGCCGCGTTTCCTCTTGCGTTGTTATGCGTCGCGGTAAGTTTATAGGGGCAGCCCGGCACAAGGCCGGTTAACCGGCGGTTACCCGCTTGAGCGTGTTAACGGCTTCGGTCAGCGCCAGCGCTTTATCCTCCTTTTCCCACGCGTAAGCTTCGTTGCCAAAGTGACCGTAGGACGCCGTTTGGCGGTAAACGGGCTTACGCAAATCCAGCATGCGTATAATCGCCTCGGGCCGCAGGTCAAACACGTTTTGCACCGCCAGCGCCAGCGTTTCGTCGCTCACCTTGCCGGTGCCGAAGGTATCCACCAGTATGGATACGGGCTTTGCCACGCCGATAGCATACGCCAGCTGAATTTCGCAGCGCTTCGCGAACCCCGCCGCCACGATGTTTTTCGCCACATAACGCGCGGCATATGAAGCGGAGCGATCCACCTTGGTGGGATCCTTTCCGGAAAACGCGCCGCCGCCGTGCCGCGCGTAACCGCCATAGGTATCCACTATGATCTTGCGGCCTGTCAGGCCGGAATCGCCGTGGGGGCCGCCTATTACAAACCGGCCGGTGGGGTTGACGTAATACTTTGTGTTTTCATCGAGCAGGGCCGTGTCTATCACGGGTTTGATCACGGTATCGATAATGGCTTTTTCAATCTCGCCTTGCGATACGTCGGGCTCGTGCTGGGTGGAGACCACCACCGTATCCACGCGTATGGGCGTATCGCCGTCATACTCCACAGTCACTTGCGATTTGCCGTCGGGCCGCAGGAATGTAAGCTCTTTGTTCTTGCGCGCCTCGCTCAAACGCCTTGTAAGCGCATGCGCAAGCGCTATGGGCAAAGGCATACGCTGGGGCGTTTCATCGCAGGCATAACCAAACATCATGCCCTGATCGCCCGCGCCGGTAGCCAGCGCGTCGGTGAACTCGCCCTTTTTGCTCTCCAGCGATTTATCCACCCCCAGCGCGATATCGGGCGATTGGCCATCCAGCGAAACCAGCACCGCGCAGGTGTTGTAATCAAAGCCATACGCCGCGTCGTCATAGCCGATGTCGCGCACGACGCCGCGCGCCAGGCTGGATATATCCACATAGCAATTTGTGGTTATCTCCCCCATTACCAGCACCATGCCGGTCGTGCACGCGCACTCGCACGCTACGCGCGCGTTTGAATCCTGCGCGATTATGGCATCCAGCACCGCGTCGGATATCTGGTCGCATATTTTATCCGGGTGGCCCTCCGTTACGGATTCTGAAGTAAATAGTCGCTTTCCCATGTTTGTAGCTCCCTTCTAAAGATATATAGTGTGGCAGCTTATCTCGAAGCAAATAAAAACACCCCTTCAGAGAGTGAGGCGCGTTTAAACTTCTCATCTCCCGGGCGCACGCGCCCGCAGGAATTAGCACCTTACGCCTTGGCGTAGGTTGCCGGGTGTCATCGGGCCAGTCCCTCAACCGCTCTTGATAAGCTTTATGAAATTTATATATACTATAGCAACGCTAGGTATATAAGTCAAGGGTTTTTCGCCGGGTTTTCGCCGGTCGTTTTCGCCGGTCGGTCGGTTTTTCGCCGGGTTTTCGCCGGTCGGTAGCGTTATCATTTTTGTTTTTGTTTGCAGGCCCATACCGACAACGCCCAAAATAGCGCGCAAATTCCGATACACCAACAAAAAGCGATCCATACCGTGTTTCCTGTTGGCTGACCAAGAAGCAAGAGCCGCAAACTGTCCGCGACCGGCGTAATCGGTTGGTACCGCGCAAACGCGGCGAGAGCGGCGGGCATGGTATTTACCGGGGCAAAGGACGAACTGACGAAACCAAGCCCCATGACAATGTAATTCCAAACAGAGGCGGTGTCGCTTGACCGGGCAATCAGCGCGAAGAACACCCCAAGCCAGGTCAGCGCCGCGGAGAACAGGACGATAACCGCGAACGCGAGCAGCCACCCGCCTAATCCTGCCTGCGGCCTAAATCCAATCAGCAGGCCAACGAGTATGATTGCCGCCACAGAGATGAGATTGCTGGCGAGCGACACGACGACGTGGCCGCCGAGTATGCTCGATTTGGCGGGCGGCATGGCGTGGAACCGCTCGAAAATACCGCTGTGGACATCCATGAACACCCGGTATCCCACATAGGCGACGCCGCTTTCTATGCAAATCAATACCGAGCCGGGGAGCATATAGTCGGCCGCGCCCACGCCGCCGAGATTCATCGCGCCGCCGAACACATAGCGGAATGCCAGCAGCATCATAATCGGCATAATGAGAACGGTGATGACGGTGTCCAGGCTGCGCGTTAACCGTTTCATGACGCGCCACGACATGACAAGGGTGTCTGATAGGGCGTATCTCATTTCACTTCCTCCTCTCCGACAATCGCGAGGAAAATTTCCTCCAGAGACGGCTGTTTCTCGATATACTCAACCTTGGCGGGAGGGAACAGGCTTTTGAGTTCGTCGAGCGTTCCGTCCGCTATGATTCTGCCGCCGTGCAGTATGGCGATGTGGCCCGCAAGCTGCTCCATTTCGTCAAGGTATTGGGTGGTGAGGAATATCGTCACGCCTGACTTCGCCATGTCGCGGATGGTGTTCCATACGGCGACGCGGCTTTGCGGGTCAAGCCCCGTCGTCGGTTCGTCGAGGAACACAACCCTGGGATTTCCAATCATGCTCATCGCAAGGTCAAGCTTGCGCCGCATACCGCCCGAGTATTGGGACAGTGGCTTGTCCGCCGCGTCTTGCAGGCCGAACGCTTCAAGCTGCCTGCAGGCTTCGCCCTTCGGGCCGGATATGTGGCGCAGTTTGCCGATCATGGTCAGGTTCTCGCGCCCGGTCAGAACATCGTCAACCGCGACGGACTGCCCTGTCAGACTGATAATCTCCCGAACCTGCCTGCCCTGCCGCGCAACGTCAAAGCCGCATACCGCAGCGGCGCCGCCATCCGCGCGAAGCAAGGTGGCGAGTATCTTGATGGTGGTAGTTTTGCCAGCTCCATTAGAGCCGAGCAGGGCGAATATTTCGCCTTGCCCGACCTCTATGTCGATGCCTTTTAGCACGTCTTTGCCTTTAAAGGATTTATATAGCCCCGTTGCTTTTATAGCCGTCATGAAAGGTTCCTCTGGCCGAGTTTATCCGCAATCTCGCGGTTTAGCTTCGCGCGCCAATCTTCCGTGTAGGTTCTCGCGCACTTTAGAAGCTCGTCGCAGAACCCGGCCACATCGTTGCCCGTGATCTCAAGAACGCGCTTGCCCTGTAAGACGCCCGTCTCGAATAGCTCAATGATATCATAGTGGATTTTCATCATGTCGTAGCCGCTGCCGGCCGCGAACATCCACATATGCGATTGGATTTTCTTGAACACGAACCTGTAGTCTTCGGGCATAGCTTCCACCCGCGCCATTTGCTCTTTATATTCCCGCTTGCTCTTCATTATTTTCGGGATGTTCAGATAGTTGTCGAAGAAGTCAGACATGTGACTTTTCCTCCTCACAGAATAGATTTTGCGGAATGGACAGACGTTGTTCCGGCTCCGCAAACACCGGGGGAAGCGTTTGCGGTTGGGTATGTGGAGGGAGGGCGCGATCCGGCCGCAATTCGCCGATTTTTGACGCTATGAATTCCCACTTTGCCCAGAACAGCCGCAGTTCCTCGCGCCCCGCTTCGTTGAGCGTGAAGAACTTCCTTGGCGGCCCCATATCGGACTGGCGTTTGTCCACATTAACAAGTTTGTTCTTCTCAAGCCGGACGAGTATGGTATAGGTCGTGCCGTCCACAACGTCCGTGAAGCCGAGCGCGTTCAGGCGGCGCGTAATTTCATAGCCGTAGGTTTCGCCGCGGCTTATTATTTCAAGCAGACAGCCCTCAAGTACCCCTTTGAGCATTTCGGTTAAATTCTTCAACGCGGCGGCGCCCCCCTATAAAGTCAGACTTATAATCAGTACTATTGAATACTTGTATATAGTAACACAGAGTAGATGCGGCTGTCAACGGTTAAGTAAAGAAAATAGGAAAAAACAACGTAAAATAACGGATCAGAAAATAACGGAGCATAAAGAACTTTTAATTGACAGGCCAGGCCGTTTCTGCTAGAATACTAAGCTGTCGGCAGTGCGTGAAAAGACATGAGGAAAGAACGGCCGGAAGCGGATAAGAGTGCGCGCGCATGATAACCTTTGCGCCTGTAGCTCAGCAGGATAGAGCAACGGCCTTCTAAGCCGTAGGTCCCGGGTTCGAATCCCTGCGGGCGCGCCATTTATAAATGCGTGGTGGGTATAGTTCAGATGGTTAGAATGCCAGATTGTGGCTCTGGAGGTCGTGGGTTCAAATCCCATTACCCACCCCAATTTCCATAAAGACTTACCGGTGGGGTGTAGCCAAGCGGTAAGGCACCAGACTTTGACTCTGGCACGCGTAGGTTCAAATCCTGCCACCCCAGCCATGACCTGTTAGCTCAGTTGGCAGAGCACCTGACTTTTAATCAGGGTGTCCGGAGTTCGAATCTCCGACGGGTCACCAGATTAACTACCATCTGTTGATACGAGGAATTGTAGCGATGGGTGGTTTTTGTTTTCCTGCGCTCGCGCTGATTGAGAAGGAAGGGGAACTGCGCCGTGAAGCTGAATAGCGTGGTTGCGATTTTGAGATGGCTCAATGACAACGACATCTCCTTCTGGCTTGACGGCGGTTGGGGCGTCGACGCACTTTTGGGAAGACAGACGCGGGAGCATGGCGACATCGATATCCTGATCAAGGGTGGCAACGCGGCAAGGTTCATTGGCGAGCTTGCGTGCTCCGGTTATACAGAAAAGCAAATGGACTACACCACGCCTTCCCATCGTGTATGGGTTCGAGGCGAGAGCGTCGTCGATTTGCATCTGCTTGAATTTGACGCCGAAGGCGATGCGCTGTACGAAGGGGAGTCCTATCCTTCGTGGATGTTAGGCGGTCATGGCGTGATTGGCGGGATCGATGTCCTTTGTCTCACGCCGGAAGCCCAGTTGCTCTTTCATCAAGGCTACGAGCATGATGAGCGGGACGAGCATGATGTGAGAGTGCTCTGCGAAGCATTCCATTTAGAGGCGCCGGACGGCTATGCGCCCGTAGAAGCGAAGGGGCATTGGGAGGTTTTTGAATGACGAACTCAAAAACATTGCCTGCTGCCTGTAGAAGGAACTGCGCCCCCTGTCTTTTGGCCGTCATTTTGGTGCGGGCCGGTTAAAAAGTCCCCGGTCATTTAGAGATCCCGGGCATTTCCAGTTTCTGTAACTTAGCGTGAAAGCGAAGCTATCGCAGGTGATGCTGATACAATTGCCGGTTATCGAGCGCCCAAATGCGCTCGCTGAACGTGCCCTGCGGCACGGTCTTGAGCGCGTCGTACATTTCGTAAATGCGCGCGTCTAAAAGATCCAGCGTCGCAAGCACCGCCGCCTCGGGGAACATCGGCGGCCTGGGGCTGCCGAATTCCGGCACGCCGTGGTGAGCGAGTATCATGTGTTGCACCAATATGCCTGTTTCCTCGGGGATATCCAAAAGCTCGCACGTGGAGGAAACGGCGGCTACGCCCAGCGTGATATGCCCCAAAAGCTGCCCGGCGACCGTATAGCCGGGCGCCAGGCCAAGCTTGCCGATAGTAAGCTCACTGAGTTTCGCGATATCATGCAGTATGACGCCCGTATACAAAAGCTCATGGTTGAGCGCGGGGTAGAGCGGGCAAACCGCCTTGGCCACGCGCAGCATAGAATATGTATGGTATAGTAACCCCCCGCGCATGGAATGATGCAGCTTTACGGCGGCTGGCGCGCGCAGCAAAAGCTCTTTATTGTTTTTCATCAGGTATTGCGTGAGCCTGCGCAGATCGTCGTTTTCAAATGTCTCCGCCGTGTCGTAAAGCTCCCGGTACATCCATTCGCCGTCAAACGGCGCCGAGGGGATGAGCGAAGCCATATCCACACCGTCTTCATCCCGCGCGGGGCGGATTTTATCTATCTTAAATTGCTCCGCGTCCTTCCAGATGTTTATGCTGCCGCGCACCTTGATCACCTGATCGGGATCGTATACGCCATGCCGCAAGGCGTCATAATCCCACAGCTTGGCGTCGATCTCGCCCTCGTTATCGGCGATGATCATATCAAGATAGGCGCTGCCCTTGCTGTTCACCTTGACCAGCGCGCTTTTTACGATGCAAAATCCCTCTATGCCGGCCGTATTGCCGCCGGCCTGTTCCAACAGGCGCATTCTACCCATGTGTACCCTCCCGGATTGATTGATAAATAAATACTTACCCAATTATAACAGAAGGGTGCGTGAAAAACCATGAGAAGCCGTCCGCAATTGTCCATCCGCAACCTTCGTATGGTTTTCGCGTGACTTTCAACGCATATTTTCCGCGCACTTTCGCGCGTTTCGCGAGAGATTTGCATTGACACCCGCGCCCCGCTATGGTAGATTAGAACAGCGCCCAAAAGGGCTTTGTTTTGATGAGAAGAATTTATGGCGATTTATGGCGGCGTCCGCCCCATAGTATACGGCCATGGGATTTAGGAGGAAAGAGAGTATGCGCGTGAGGATTACGCTTGCATGCCAGGAATGCAAGCAAAGAAACTATAACACATTCAAGAACAAGAAGAACGATCCGGACAGGCTGGAGTTCAACAAATACTGCCGTTTCTGCCGTAAGCATACCACGCATAAAGAGGCGAAATAGCGGCTTGGGCGGTTACGGGTGCGGTTACGGGTATTGAAAAAATAAAGCGGGGTAGTAGTATGTCTTCAGAAAAAAAACCGGCAAAGGTAAAAAAAGAGCGCAAAATCCAGCCTGTTAAGTATTTTAAGGATGTCCTGGCAGAACTTAAAAAGCTGACTTGGCCCACCAAAAAAGAGCTCATATCGCTCACCGGCGCGGTGTTTGCGTTTTTGATCGCCATGGCCGTCATGATAGGCATTATGGATTTTCTGTTTAACGCCGGGATAGAAGGGTTAACCGGCATAATCAAAGGTTAGGCCGGCGCGCTGCGGCGGGATTTTAAAGAGGCAGGATTTAAAGAGACGGGATTTAAAGAGGCGATATTTAGAGAGGAGGCCGGAGTAACATGAGCGAGCAAGAGGAAGCAAAATGGTATGTGATACACACGTATTCCGGCTACGAAAACAAAGTAAAAGAGGACTTGGAGAAATCCGTTGAAAATATCGGCCTGCAGGATCAGGTATTGGAGATAAAATACCCAACGGAAGAGACCATAGAAATAGGCAAAAACGGCAAAAAGAAGGTCGCGCAGCGCAAGGTGTACCCGGGCTATGTCATGGTCAAAATGTTCATGAACGACAAAACCTGGTATGTGGTGCGCAACACCCGCGGCGTCACCGGCTTCGTGGGCCCGGGCAGCAAGCCCATACCGCTCACGGATGAAGAGGTCACCGCGATGGGCGTGGAGCGCATCCCCATCGTACTCAATATCGAGGTGGGGGAAGAGGTGCGCGTCGTATCCGGCCCGCTGGAGAAGTTCATCGGCCGTGTGGAGGCGCTCGATCCCGAGCGCCAGAAGATCAAGCTTACGGTATCCATGTTTGGCCGCGATACGCCCGTAGAGCTTGATTTTATACAGGTTCAAAAGCTATAACGGCCGCTGGTTATAAATGTATCGGCTGCCGGAAACAAAGTGGGAGGGGCGGCACCCCGTATACCACGGCTTGCAAATGAGACGCAAAAATATTTGTAGAGAGGAAACTGCAATGGCAAAGAAAATCACAGGCTATATCAAGCTGCAGATCCCCGCCGGCAAGGCCACGCCGGCGCCGCCCGTAGGCCCCGCGCTGGGCCAGCATGGCGTAAACATCATGGGTTTCTGTAAGGAGTTCAACGAGCGCACAACGAAACAGGTCGGCCTTATTATCCCCGTGGTGATCACGGTATATGCCGACCGCAGCTTTAGCTTTATAACAAAAACCCCTCCCGCCGCAGTGCTGATTAAAAAAGCATGCAATATCGAAAGCGGGTCGGGCACGCCCAACACGACAAAGGTAGCCACCATCACGCAGGCCCAGCTTCGCGAGATTGCGGAAACCAAAATGCCCGACCTTAACGCCGCAAGCGTCGAGGCCGCCATGCGCATGGTCGCGGGTACGGCGCGCTCTATGGGCGTCACCGTGAGCGGTTGAAGGGGGTAATGGAAGATGAAGCGTGGTAAAAAATATCAGGATAGCGTAAAGCTGATCGACAAAACAAACCTTTACGACGTGCGCGAGGGCCTTGCGTTGCTGCTGCAAACAGCCAAAGCGAAGTTTGACGAAACCGTGGAGGTGCATGTGCGCCTGGGCGTAGACTCGCGCCATGCCGATCAACAGGTGCGCGGCGCCGTTGTGCTGCCGCACGGCACAGGCAAAAAGGTGCGCGTATTGGTGTTTGCGAAGGCCGACAAGGCGCGTGAAGCGCAGGAAGCCGGCGCGGATTATGTGGGCGATGAAGATCTTGTAAAGAAGATTCAGACTGAAAACTGGTTCGAGTTTGACGTTTGCGTCGCCACCCCCGATATGATGGGCCTCGTTGGCCGCATCGGGCGGGTGCTGGGGCCCAAGGGCCTTATGCCCAACCCCAAGAGCGGCACGGTCACCATGGATGTGGGCAGGGCGGTCAACGAGATCAAATCCGGTAAAGTCGAATACAGGCTTGATAAAACCAACATCGTGCACTGCCCCGTGGGCAAGGTGTCGTTCGGCGCGGATAAATTGGAAGAAAACCTGCGCATGCTGATGGAGGCTATCATCAAGGCCAAACCTTCGGCCGCAAAAGGCACATATCTGCGTAGCGTAGCGCTTTCCGCCACCATGGGCCCCGGCATCAAGTTCAACCCCGTGCGCTTTAGCTAAGCATAGCGCGCCAAACCGGGTTTAAAATTGGCTGGTGCGATGCCGGAGCGCGTTGACAGCCTTGGTGCGGGCGTGGTATACTGCCGGGGTGGAAATGAATATATGTATTCGCCAAAGACAGCAGGTGCGTAAGGTACGCTTAATTTCCTGCCGAGGTGGGTAACAAATGAAGGTTTGTTATGCCTCTTCGCTTTGCGCGAAGGGGCTTTCCATTGGTTTAAAACGTTCATTTGGTTTAAAACGTTAATTGGTTTGAAACATTAAATTGTTTGAAGCGTTAAAGTTGAGAAGGAGGTGAAACCATGGCAAACATCAGAAATATTGAACTAAAAGCCCAAAAGGTCGCTGAGGTTTCCGAAAAACTGCAAAAGGCCAGATCGGTCGTGCTGTTTGATTATCGCGGCCTGACCGTTTCTGAGGTTACGAACCTCAGAAACGAGATGCGCAACGCGGGCGTCGAATATGTCGTGCATAAAAACGGCATCGTAAGGCGCGCGGCTGCCGCCGCCGGTATTGACGAAGCGGTAAACGGCTATCTCAAAGGGCCCAACGCCTTTGCGTTTGGGTATGAGGATATGATAGTTCCCGCGAAAATACTCAAAGACTTTATCAAAAAGACCAGGAAGTGCGAAATCAAGGGCGGCATCGTAGAAGGCAAGGTTGAATCGGCGGAATTCATCAACGCGTTGGCGGATATGCCCTCGCGCGAGACGCTCATCGCGCGCCTGCTTGGCAGCATGATGTCCCCGATATCCGGCCTTGCTATTGCGCTTGACCGGATAGCGGATAAACTTGAACAGGAAGGCCCTGCGGCGGCAGCGGCTGCCCCGGCGACGGCGGCGGAGCAGCCGGTTGAAGCGGCGGAGCAGCCGGCGGAATAAGCCTTGAACCAACAACAATTTTTAAAGGAGAACGACAATGAATAAAGAGCAATGGATTGAAGAGATCAAGGCGATGTCCGTTATGGAACTCCATGATCTCGTGAAGGCTTTGGAAGAAGAGTTTGGCGTATCGGCGTCCGCTGCGATGGTTGTGGCTGCGGGCCCCTCAGCCGGCGATGGCGGCGAAGCGGAAGAGGAGAAGACCGAGTTTGACGCGGTGCTTGTAACCGTTGGCGCCGAGAAGATCAAGGTCATCAAGGTTGTGCGCGAGCTCACCGGCCTGGGCCTCAAAGAGGCCAAAGAGCTCGTTGATAACGCGCCAAAACCTGTTAAAGAGGGCGTATCCAAAGAGGAATGCGACAAGGTAGTGGCCGCTTTCAAAGAGGTTGGGGCTACCGTCGAAATCAAATAAGGCAAACGCGGCAAAAATAGCGCGCGTATCCAAAAAACAAAACAAGCGGGCCGGGATAACCAGGTATGGTTCACGGCCCGTTTGCTTATGCGCGACACGAGGTCACGTAAGGAAACTGTTCGGCTCTGACCGAATCTGCTGTTCCATTAGCGGCAGCCTATCGTCGCCAAACCAGTAAAATGCCTATAATTTGTATTTCAGTATCGGAAACTTGTAAGTTGGTAGAAACCATATTGCGTTATAAACGTGTAGCCATATACTTGAAAGAAATGGGGTGAAGCCAGGTTGAAACTTATCAAAAAACAGATAGACGGCCAGGCCGAAACAGAAGTGGAGGTTCGCTACGCTAAGATGGACACCGAAGTAATCAAGCTGATTGAGCGTATCGAGCAAACCGAAAATTTCATTTGCGGCACAGACAACGGACGGCAGTATAAAATCCGAACAAGTGATATATATTACGCGGAAAGTGTGGATAAGAAAACCTTTATCTACACGAAGGAGGCTGTGTTCCGCTCGAATTTACGGCTTTATCAGTTAATCGAGATACTGAAAGCAGATGACTTTGTTCAGGTCAGCAAGTTCTGCCTGATCAATATGAATGCCTTGGAAAGTATACGCACCTTGTTCAACAGCCGTTTGGAGGCAATACTCATCAACGGCGAAAAAGTTAATGTTTCTCGAACATATTTGACTAATGTAAATATGGCGTTTGCTTCAAAGGCGGGAGATTCGGAATGAAGAAATTTATCAAAAAATTGTTAATGTTTTTTGGACTGGCTTCTATTTCAGCCACGGTAATCCCTGCTATTGTCAATAGCTATTGGGAAGCTGCCATATTTGCATTTCAATTGCTGTTCATGCTGCTTGTAGTTTTCCTGCTTCAATTGCTTACCGAAAAACTTTCCTTGAAGATACCCCTGCTTAAATATTTCATTGACCTTGTAATAACGCTTTCAGTTGGATTGTCTTTCGGCTGGATCTGGAAATGGTATGAGCCGTCATACGCTTGGATGATGTTCGCAATGATTATCCCGGTTTATGTTATCGGATATTTTCTCGACATCGTTAAGGTCAAGAAGGACGTAAAAGTTATCAATCAACAAATTAAACGCAGGCGCGAAAAATTGAGGGAGTAAAAAGCTGATGATTGCTAAAACACTATTATCGACATTGATGAGAAAAAAAGCAAGGACATTGCTGCTGTTGTTCTCCATAGCGGCCTGCGCTTCGCTTCTATTCGCAAATGTCGGTTTCCAAAAAAGCATAGGGCAGACGGTTTACGAAAATAGCGTCCGCTACAGCGGGAACGCGGATATTTATATCACTGTAAAGCAGTCGGTTGGAGCGAAGGAATGGATAGATACGAAACTGTTAGCCCCTTATGCCGAGCAATTTGAATACATGCAAGAGTTAATAAGAAGCAAGGTTCTTTACGCCCCCGGGAATGCCGATACACAGCACTATTTTACGGCATTCGGTACGGATATAGTTGAGTTTAACGCGCGCAATCCGCTGTCGTTGGAATCCGGGAGCGTGGACAACTGGTTCGGCGACAAACTTATTATGAGCGCTGTTTTCGCGGAACAATTGAGTGTAACTGTCGGGGATACCCTTCCGCTGGAAATAGACGGTCAGGCACGGGATTTTCTGATTGCAGGGATTAGTCAGCCAAGAGGATTGTTTGCCCGCGATGTAGCTGATGGCGGATATTTACTTATGCCGTATGAAACCTTGCAAGATGTTCTCGGCGGAAACTGCAATTTGATTTTTATTAAAGCAGATAATCCGTTTTCTGTTAATAGCTTAAAACAAACCCTTACCGAAGCAATGCCGCAATACAGTGTGAATCTTGGCATTGACCATACCATTATAAACGCGGAGACAAATAATTTTGTAATGCCTTTCTGGATTTCAAGCGTACTCGTTGTGTTTATGAGTGTTTTCATCATTTATTCATCGTTCAACCTAATCGTTAGCGAGCGAATCAAAATGCTTGGGATTCTTCGCAGTGTGGGCTGTTCCCGCAATAAAATAAACCGCATTCTGATAGCGGAAAGTATAGTTGTCGGCATTGTCGGCGGCGCTATCGGCTGTATGCTGGGCGTTGTCGTTCTGCACCTAATAAAAGCCATGTTTTTCAGTGGAAACACGAACACAGAAGAAAGCCGCATTGTTCTTGGTTTATATGAGGTTGTTTTCACAATGGCCGCTTCGGTAATTCTGACAGTATTAAGTGCAATGCTCCCCATTTTCAATACCACGAAAATGCCTGTAAAAAACATAATTCTAAATGATTATCAAAGGCAGAGAGTTAAATCCGGCAAGCGTTGGGGCTTGGGGATTTTTATGTTTATTCCTGTCGTAGTCGTCCCATTCGTTGTTGGGCAGGGATTGACTGGAATGATTATCGCGTCCTTGTCGTTTGTTTTGGCGCTTGTCGGGCTTAACCTGATGATTCCCGGTATTTGCCGTTTTTTTGCGCATATCTTCCGTAACGCCCCGCAGGAAATTGTATTGGGGGTACGCAATGCGGGCGATTTTGAGGCTCTTGTGAACAACACGCGCTTATTCGCCACTACAATTGCTATCATGGTTCTTATGACAACGCTGTTTAACACACTGGC
>JAISXK010000115.1 GCA_031270585.1 Clostridiales bacterium
CGACCAATACCACAACCGTAACCGCGATGATGATTAAATTGCGCACGGAGGTTGTGCTGGTGGGCGCAATAAGCGGCGGCATGGCCTGCGGATTTCGTCCGCCGACCACCACATCCGCGCCCGCGATGGCGTTAACGGCGGGCCGGAACACCAGCCCCAGAATTTCTTTTATTACCACGCCCAACGCGATTGTTGACAAAAGCGGCATCAGCGTGGATGATTTTTCAAATGGTTTGATGGATACATAGTAGGATATCAAGCCAAGCGCGGCACAGAGTATCGCTGCTATCAGTATCAAAAGCAGAACTGCGAGTAAAAGCGGCATGCTTGTAAACACGCCCGCATTGAGCATGATGGCATACGCGCCCACAATGCTAAACGCGCCAAACATGGCAATGTCGCCGCAGCAGAACACGACTACGTCCAATACGCCAAAGAACAGGCAGTAACCAATGGCCACAAGCGTATAGGTGCATCCCATCATGATAGAATTAAGGATTGCGGTGGTAAAAGTCTCCATATTACGTCGTTAAACTCCTTTTGCACAAGGACATTCGCATGCGCATATGCGTATCAGTGTAGAAATAGAAGCGGCCCTCTGTAATCACCAGCCGCCGCCCTGGCGGCGGCTGGTGTATTGATGGGTTTAAGGCGTTAACTTATTTGCCGGGGAAAGTGCGCGTGCCGCTGGCATACTCGCTTTCGTCATAAATCGTCCACACGCCATCCTGCACAACATTCAGGTAAGCGGCGACGTTCGTCGTCTGGCCGATCTCGTTGAATGTGGTGGTGCCCATAATGCCCTCGGTCGTGCTGCCCAGTATGGCGTCACGCATAGCTAAAGGCGTGGGGCTATCGCCTAACTGCTTCAGGCAGTTGAGCAGTATGAGACCCGCTTCGTAAGCGTAGGGGGTGTAAGCGCCGATGGGCTCGCTGTAACCTTCAGCCTCATAATCCGCTATAAATTTACGGCCAAGATCGGTGCTCTCAAGCACGATGCCGGGCTTCACGATCAAAGCGCCTTCCGCCGCCTCGGCGGGGATCTTCAGAAAGTCTTCAGAGTAGTTGCCCGAAATGCCGCAGAAGAGCGCGTTGATTTCGGCCTCATGCATCTGCTGCTTGAGCATGGAACCTTCCGTAACAACGCCGCCCCAGTATATGCACTCGGCGCCGGCGTCCTTTGCCTTTTGGATGATGGCGCGGAAGTCAACCGTGCCTTCCTGCACTTTTTCTACGCCCAGAGCCTCCAGGCCGCGTGACGCCAACTCGGCGGTAAACGCGGCGGTGTTGCCTTCGCCATAGGTGGTGGTGTCGGATACAATGAATACCTTGCTGTATCCCATGTCATCCAGCACGGCCTTAGCAAGCGGCACGTTCTCCTGCTTGTCGGTCGGCGCGGAACGGGTGATCCAAGGATAGTTTTCAGCGCTGGTCAGGCTCTCGCGGATAGCGCCCCAGATCAGCAACGGGATCTCGCTCTCTTTGAATACGGGGATGGTCGCCTCGGCAACGCCGGAGTTCCAGTGACCGGTCGCCACAACGACATCCGCGTCGGCAACGATCTTCTGCGCGCCGGCGGCGCCCACCTCGGGCTTGGACTGGTCGTCGATGATGACCAGCTCAATGGTGTAAGGGAAGTCGCCGGACGCGTTGGCCTGCTTAATGCACAGCTCAAACGCGTTTCTGGCAGCTGCGCCTTCTGCCGCGTTCGCGCCCGTGATAGGCGATAGGAAGCCGATCTTTACAACGGATTTGGCTTCGCTGCCGGGATCAGCCGGAGCGGGAACCTCCGCATCGCTGCTCGGCGTGCCGCTATCCGCAGGCGGGGGCGTGCTTTGTGCCGCAGGGGTACCGCAACCCGCGATCACGGCAGCCACAAGCAGAATTGCCATAACGAGCGAAACAAGTTTTTTCATAGTGTTTTCCTCCTGTTTTTTTATTGCTTGAAGCAAACAAGTTTTATTGCTTTAAGCAAACTTTATATCACATAATCGGGTTTTCCATGAACTCGCTGCGCATCAGCGCGTCGTGGTCGCCCTCAAATATGATTTGACCCTTTTGAATGACGTAACCAAAGTGTGAAACGGAAAGCGCTTTTATCGCGTTTTGCTCAACCAGCATGATGGTCATGTTTTCTTTTTGATTTAAGCGCTTTACAACTTTAAAGACCTCTTCCACCATAATCGGCGCGAGGCCCAGCGAGGGCTCGTCCATGATGAGCAGGCGCGGCTTGTTGATGACGGCGCGCGCTATGGCGATCATGGTGCGCTCGCCGCCCGAAAGCGTGCCGGCCTTTTGTTGCAGCCTATCCTTCAGTACGGGGAAGGATTCATAAATCTCCTCCAAGCGCTCGTTTAGCAATTTTACGTCTTTTATATTGTAGGCGCCCAAGCGCAAATTGGTCTGCACCGTCATCTTTGGGAATGTCCCCGTGGCGGCCGAAACCACCTGGATGCCATTCGCAATGCGCTTATGCGTAGGCGCGTTGGTGATATCCTCATCCTCTAAGCGGATGCTGCCTGAATCGCAATTTACCATGCCCAGCATCGCCTTTACGAGCGTGCTCTTGCCAGCGCCGTTAGCGCCCAGCACGCAGCAAACATTGCCTTTTCTCACTTCCAGCGACACGCCTATCAACATGGGGATGCGCCCGTAATGCGTGTGAATATTTTGAATGGATAGCAGCGTATTCTCGCTCATTCGTCCTTACCTCCGATGTATGCGTCTATGACGGCGGGGTCGTTGGTTACGTCTTTGTATGTGCCCTCCGCGATTTTCGCGCCCGCGTTGAAAACAACGATGCGCTCGGGAACATGTTCCATAACCTTCATATCGTGCTCGATAATGATGATCGCGATATCCTGCATTTTATCTTTGATGATGCGGATGTCGTCCATCATGGTCATGGTTTCCTCATCGTTTAAGCCGGCGGTGGGCTCGTCGAGCAACAACACCTTGGGTTTGCCCATCAGCGCGCGCGTAATCTCTATCCGGCGGCGGTCTATGTGGGGTATGTTTTTTGTCAGGTCATAGCGCCTGTCTATGAGCGAAGGGTTGAAATAGCTCAATATGTCAAGGCTTTCTTCCATATAATCAAAAAGTATATTATCCACTTTTTTGGGTTTGAACAAGGTATCGAAAAAGCTATAATTCTGTTTGGTGTATGTGCCTATCAGTAAATTGTCGGCAACGCTCAGATCCCAGCAGAGCCTGCTGGACTGGTATGTGCGCGATATGCCCTTTTGAAAAATTTGATAAGGCCTGAGTCTCGTGATGTCCTCACCCTCCAGCCAGGCACTGCCATGGGTAGCTTTATATATGCCGCTTACGATATTTAAAAATGTCGTTTTCCCTGAACCGTTTGGGCCTATCAATCCTACGATCTGGCCGTTTTCGATCTCAAAATCAACTTTGTCGACAGCCCATAGGCCCCCAAAATTAATTGAGAGTTCAGTCGTTTTAAGAAGCGCCATAGAAAAAAACCATTCCTTCCTGTATTTTCTGACTTTACAATAAACAGATAACAAGCCGTAAACGCGCAAAACGTTCTGCCAACACGATGTTTTGATGGAATCCGGCTGGATGAAGCACGAAACCTCTACTCTATAATACCATATTCAGAACGATTATCTCAATCAATATAACAATATTTAATAAAGTTACTATGCCTATCATCAAAAACGATATTATATATAATCGTATGGACAGTAAAATATTTATTGTTCATACACAGAAACTGTTCTATTGAGTTAAGGAAATATAAATAAAGAAACTGCCGCGGCAGTTTCTTTGATTTATAAACATTTATCGCTTATGCTCTGCCGGTAACAAGCCCCAACAGCGCCATGCGCAGGTACATGCCGTTGTGCGCCTGGCGGAAATATGCCGCGCCTTCGTAATCGTCCACGTCCGTGGCGATTTCATCCACACGCGGCAACGGGTGCAGTATCGTGATGCCGGGCTTCGCGGCCTTTAGCAACTCTTTGTTCACGATGTAGCTGCCCTTGCACTTTTCATAATCCGCCGGGTTTTCAAACCGCTCGCGCTGTACGCGCGTTACGTATACGAAATCCGACTTCGCAAGCGCTTCCCTCACGTCGTCCGTCTCCGTGATGTCAGCGCCCTTCGCGCGTAGCTCACCTGTGATCTCCTCCGGCATACGCAACGCCTCGGGCGACGCGAATATCAGCTTGTTGCCCAATTGCTGCATGAAATAGCCCAGACTATGCACCGTGCGCCCATGCTTCAAATCACCCAAAAAAGTTACCGTTTGCCCCCCAATATGGCCTTTTTCCTTGCGCATGGTATATATATCCAGTAGCGCCTGCGTGGGGTGCTGCCCCGCGCCGTCCCCGCCGTTAATGATGGGATGCACCGCCACCGTGGCCGCCTGCGCCGCCGATCCCTTCTGCGGGTGACGCATCACGATCACGTCCACATACCCATCCACCGTTTTGATGGTATCAAGCAACGTTTCACCCTTCGCCGTGGATGACGAGTTGGCATCCGCCATCGATATGCACTTCGCCCCCGTGCGGTTGATCGCCGCCTCAAACGATAGCCTCGTCCGCGTTGACGGTTCGAAGAACAGGCTTGCCACCACCATGCCCTCCATATCCCGGATTACTTCCCCTTCCTTCACCCGTTTTTCATACCGCGCCGCCGTGTTCATAATTTCGTTCAGTTGTTGGTTTGTGAATTGATACCCGTTTAAAATATCCGTTCCTTTGAAGCCCATATTCATTACCTCCGTTTATTTTGCAGGAATTACTTCAAAATCGTTCCGGCTTTGCCTTCGAGCGCTTCCACCGCTTTATCGAGCGATGTGATGATGGTCTTTCTGCCAGGCTTGCTTTCAACAAATTTCAAAGCCGCCTCGATCTTGGGCAGCATGGAACCCGGCGCAAAATGCCCCTCTTGGATGTAGCGCTTGGCATCCGCCACGGAAAGCACGTCAAGATTCTTCTGATCTGGCTTGTTATAATTGATGCTGACCTTTTCCACCGCAGTGAGTATGACGAGGCTGTCCGCATCCAAATCCTCCGCCAGTTTTTCGCTCGCCAGATCTTTATCTATAACCGCCGCCGTTCCCACAAGGTCGCCAAAGCCGTCGCGTATTACGGGGACGCCGCCGCCGCCCACCGCAATCGTAACAAAGCCGTTCTCCACCAGGCACTTCACGGCGTCGATCTCTACAATTTCCACCGGCAAGGGCGAAGCCACCACCCTGCGCCAACCGCGGCCGGCGTCTTCCTTCATGGTGTAGCCCTTTTCCGCAGCAATCGCCTTGGCCTCGGCCTCGGTGTAGAAGGGGCCAACGGGCTTGCTGGGGTCTTTAAACTTAGGATCCTTGCTGTCAACCACCACTTGGGTAACGATGGTGACCGCCTGTCTGGCACTGCCCCTGCCCTTGAGCACCTTGCCCAATCCCTGCTGGATATGGTAGCCAATCATGCCCTGGCTCATGGCGCCGCAAACATCAAACGGCATTGCCGGCGTAACATTGCCGGCCGTTTCATTCTGGATAACAATTCTGCCAACCTGCGGCCCGTTGCCATGCGCCAGGATGACTTCATAGCCCTTTTCGATAATATCCGCGATATACTCCGCCGTGTTTTCAACAACCTCAAGCTGCGCCTCGGCCGTTGCCGGTTTGCCGCTTTGCTGCAAAGCGTTTCCGCCAAGCGCTATCACAATTCTTTCCACATCGTACTCCTTATATTTTATTCATGAAATAAATATTGCATAGTCTAACCTGATTATAAAAACATCCGCTCGCATTTGTCAATTGATACCCACAAACACAAAAGCCTGACAATCGCCCATTTTCGGCATCTTATCAAGCTTTAGGCCCCTATCATGATTTTCTGCTATTAAACTTGCCCTTCTATAAATCCGGCTTATGTATGCGTAACCTCAACCTCCGCCTTGGGTTTAAGCATACTCTTTGTTCCCTGTATTGGATTTATTATCCAGCACAAACTCTTTAAACCGCATCACCATGGGAGAAAGCGTACGCTTTTTGGGGTACACAAAATAAAACGCATGATGAAATTTGTAATCCTCCAGCGGCAACACCTTTACAAAGCCCGCCCGCACCTTATCCTCTACCGACAGGCGCGATACGATGGATATCCCAAACCCCGCTTTCACGCACAGCACAATCATCTCGTTGTTGGCCATATAGGCAATCACCTTTGCCGGTTTATCCAGATAGGTAAAGCATTTATATGCCTGGTCAAAAGCCTGGCGCGTGCCGGAACCATCCTTGCGCAGTAAGAGATTCTCATCGAGAAGCCTGTTGAACGTGATACTTTCCATCTCTGAAAACGGCGGTATATTGGGCGCGATCACCACCAACTCGTCGTCGCTTACTTTTTCGTATATCAGGTTGCGGTTATCGGGCTCGGCGCCTACAAATCCAAAGTCAAGATCGCCCGAGAGCAGCAGGCTGATCACCTCGCCCGATCTTAAATAATGCAGGTTGTAGGTTACATCCTTATATATTTCGTGAAATCCCATTAAAATATCGGGCAGTATATACTGGCCCGGCACGCTGCTCGTTGCAATCTGCAACATGCCATCGATCTTTCCCTGGTATTTTTCCAGACTCAGAAGCGCGTGCTCGCGCTGGTTTAAAATTTCAAGCGCGGAAATATAAAATTGCTTGCCTGCGGGCGTCAACTCGGTTTTTTTGTTGTTTCTTTCAAACAGGGTAATATCAAGCTCCTTCTCCAGCTTGGATATATGATTGCTAAGCGCAGGCTGGGTCAGAAACAATTTTTCGGCGGCTTTTGAAAAGCTCTTCACTTTGGCGATCATTACGAATGATTCAAGCTCTTTAAAGTCCACTTGCCACCTCTTTCTTTTGTTTCATCATAACAAAAAACCTTTTGCCCACTATACGATCATGATACATGATGACACTTAAAATTGCGATATCCTAATTCATGGATAACGAATCTGCGCCGCCGTCGCGATTTATACCGTTTATCACAGGGATGGCCGCTATCCTTCCCGCTCTTCTTCGATCCCTTCCGGCAGAGCCTGCGGTTCCTGTAATTCCCGCTCTTCCTCCCTGGCGGCCGCAAGCGTCTCACCCAATTGCCGCATAAAGCCTTCATGCTCTTCCATCTGTCCGCTCAGCAACAGCAGGTCGTATTCATCCGCAATAAACAAGCCCGTATCGTCTCGCCACACGGGTAGCCTGTAGTCCATAACGGGCTCGTCGGATTCATCTCTCATAAACGCACGGATATATATCACGCCGGTTCCGTCAGGTTTTGCAGAGAGCACAAGCTCATAGCGCATGCCGTTTTGCCCCGTGACGGCGGTGTAATAACAGGCCAAATACGCGCCTTCCCAAAAATATATGGAGTGCCTTTGGGGTTGCCCGCTCTCCCCCGCGAGGGGGTATGTCCACTCGCCAAGGCCCCGATAATACTTTGCAAAGGGCGCATCCTCCCCATCGGCGTTATACGCATATCCATATGCGGCACAGGGCAGGTACGCGTCCCGAGAGAGCGTAAACAACACCAATATACCATGGCGCTTGCCGCCCTTGCGGTATGTGAGCGAAAGGTATGCCTGCCGTTCAAACGCCGTATGAAAATCCAGCGTGCAGAAAAATTCACGCACACTGCCAGGCGCGATATCCGTTTCGAGCGGCGCGGCGGCGCCCTCATCTTGCGTTTCTTCCTCTTCCGTCTGCGGGCCTGCTTCCGGCTGCGCTATCGGCCGCACTCCATAGGCCGACAGCAACGCGGATAGCGTAGCATCCTCATCTCTGCCCCTGATCTCATCCGCCAAGGCGTAAAGCGCGGCCTTCGTCAGCGGCTTGCTGCGCGCGCCATCAAAATCGACCAGCTTAACGGCATCCTTACCAACGTTAATGTATATTTTGTTTTGCGGCATTTTGGGTGCATCCCAATCATAATCCTCCAAGGCCCGTATGAACTGCGCCATCGCCGCAGCGCCCCGTACACGCGAGGCCGCCATCTCCTGCAATTGCCCGCCTAAAACATATTTTAACTGCCCGCCATAAACAACCCCCGTATCCGCGTAAAACCCGTTACGCGAGGCATCCGCAAACATTCTCTTGCCATCATAGGTGTAATATAGCGTGAAAGGGTTCTCCGTCTCCAGCAGGTACGCTTCCATACCTTGAAGATCAAACAGGGTTATACGTATGGAACTGCTACAGGGGATATAAAACCCCTCCGCGTTTGTCTTTGCCTTTTCCACATCCAGCAATGTGATCTGTTCCCCTTCGACCACACTATCAAAAAACACGCTGTTGTTTGCAAGACGCATCTTCAGCTTTCCATCCGTCATGCTATACCAGTGTTCCCGGTTGATATATTTCGCCGCGCCATCGCTTTGCACGTACGTTATCACATAAAAGCGCTCGTCCCCAATGGTCTCTACGCGGGCTTGCGGTTGATATCTTTCGCCCTCCCGGTTTATATGGATGGGATCAGTATATACATACGCAAGTAGCGCGGCGCTGAAACGGCCGTCATCCTTCTGGCGGAATACGAGCGCATACGTATCGCCGCCATACGCGATATAAATCGCCGCCGCCCCTTCATAATACGTGGGCTCGGCGCTGATTATGGGTGCGGGCACATAGGCGTCCTCCTCAACAAAGTCACACAGGCGGATATCGGGCGACAGCGCGGATCCAAACGCGCCCACTACCGCTTGCAGCCCACCCCATTGTTTCAGGTTGAGGAAAACACAAAGCAGCTTTAAATCCTGCTCGGTATACGCGCCGCCCTCAAACGTATATGCCATGTCTGCCGTAAAGCCCGGCTGTTCATCCAAATAAAGGCGCTTTTCCATGGGCGGCATCCCTTGCGCCACAACCTCCCCGGGCGGCATGGGCTTTTCGTCCGGGCTTTGCGGGGCTAAGCCGGGCGCCGCCGGCGTTACAGCGGCCGGTGTTGGGGCCGTCTGCGTTGGAACCGCCGGCGTTGGGGCTGCCGGTGTTGCAGGCTGCGGCATGGGCAACGCTGTGCGCTCACTTTGCAGCGCATCCGTTTGGGCGGCTACGCCTGGCGCGCCGCTTTGCGCGGTCGTGGCTACCTGCACACATCCGCTCAACAGCAACATGGCTAATAGTGCAATGCTTAAAGCTCGCCGCATCATCCTGGCCTCCATATTATCAAACTATATAGTACTATTACGTTTATTTATAAACCGGCTTATTGTGCTGCGGCACGCCATTGCCGCGCGGAGCCGGTCAATGTATAGCCCTTTTCATCCAGATCGATGGTGAGCGCCTGCCACCCCATCTTTCCGGCAAGGCGCTGCACGGTCTGCAAGGCGGCGATTTCCCCATCCCAAATGGCTATCATGGTTGGCCCGGCGCCCGAAAGGTACACCGCAAGCGCACCGTTTTCCGTGGCAATGTCCTTGATATCGTCGTAGCCCGCAATAAGCTCCCGGCGGTAGGGCTGGTGCAGCCGGTCTTTCATTGCGTGGCCAAGTAGCGGCAAATCCCCCTTGGCAAGCGAAGCCGCAAGCAATGCCGCGTGCGAAACGTTGAATACGGTATCGCGCATGGATACGGTTTGAGGCAACGCCGCGCGCGCCCTTTTTGTAGATAGCGTGAAGGGCGGCACAAAGG
>JAISXK010000144.1 GCA_031270585.1 Clostridiales bacterium
GTGGTTGATCAAAAGTATCAACGCCCAAAGCAAAAGCAGCGTCAACACCGGCGTCAGAAACGTGACCAGGCTTGCCGATATGTCGCCAAGCTGAAATATTTTTTTCAGGCCGGGTATTTCAGGGTACCCTTTGGGGATAGCCGTAAAAAGATAGGTGGCCAGGTTTTGCAGCAGGTAGCTTACGCCGATGGCGGAAATCATAATGGACATGCGCGGCGCCGTTCTAAGAGGCTTATAGGCCGCCCGCTCAATGGCAAAGCCCAGCAGAATTGTGACGAGTAAAACAACGGGTATGGCTATCTGCCATGGCAGGCTGGACATGGCAAATATCATAAAATAGCCCGCCATCATAAAGATGTCGCCGTGCGCAAAATTAATCAGCCGCAATATGCCGTAAACCATGGTGTAGCCGATGGCTATCAGCGCGTATGCGCCGCCCAAAGAGATGCCGGTCAGGCTGTGCTGCCAGAATGTAGTAGTGCTCATGAACGCCCCCCCAACACAAAATAAGGCGGGGACGGCGCCCCGCCTTTCGAGGGTGTTTTATAAAATCATTCTCCACCACATGCGGCCGTTTATTTTTATTTACCGGCGTCACGCAAGCTTGAAACGGCGCTGTAGTTTTCGCGCCTTTACAAATATGAAAAACCGGCTTGCGGGCGGCAAAGACCGTTTTCAAACACACCCCCGGCGTTTATCGGTTATTCGGCAACGGTAACGAGTTTTTCAAACTTGAACTCGCCGCCTTCTATCTTTTTGATAAATGCCATATCCTTGTTCGCGTCACCGTTCTCATCAAAAGAGATGGAACCGGTTACACCTTCCACGGTAAGGCTCTTCAAAGCGTCGCGAATGGCGACAGGATCGGTGGAACCGGCAGCTTCAATGGCCTTGATGGCCACGATGTAGGCGTCATACCCCAGCGCCGAAACGGCTGGGATGACATCGGGTTGGCCGATGGAGACGAGATACTCTTTGAAGCCCTTGATAAAGCTGCTGGCCTCGGCGTTTGCGGGCTCGGCCTCGTCAAAGAACGTGGAAATTACAACACCTTCAGCATGCTCTTTGGCGTTTTCGATGATAGAGTAATTCTCCCAGGTGTCGCCGGCCATGATCTTAGCGGTGATGCCAAGCTCTCTCGCCTGCTGTATGAGCAGCGGGGCGGTTGCGATGGAAGAGGGGGCGAATATAACATCGGGGTTGGCGTCTTTGATGTTGGTGAGTATGGCCTTAAAGTCGGTCTGGTTCGTTTGGAACTGCTCTTCCTTTACGATGGCGCTCTCGCTGGTCAGCTTTATAAACGCCTGCTTAAAGAAATTGCCCAAGCCGGATGAGTAATCATCGCCCAACTGGGTGATGATGGCGGCGGTCTTCGCGCCATCCTGCACGGCATAGTTGGCCATGACCGTGCCCTGGAAGGGATCAAGGAAGCAGATGCGGAAGTAAAAATCGTTGCCCAACGTTACCTGCGGGTTTGTGCAGGATGCGCCAATGGCCGGCACCTGCGCGTCTTTGAAGATTTCGCCCGCAGCGATGCTGACGCCCGAGCCGTAGGAACCGAGTATGGCGGAGCAATTCTGGCTGATCAGGCTTTGCGCGGCGGATACGGCCTCTGTTTTGTCGGATTTGTTATCCGCCTCGGCCAGCACAACGGCGTAGGTCTTGCCGCCCACCGTAACGGAAGGATACACCTGGTTGGCGTAGCGTATGCCGTAGGTTTCCTGCAGGCCGCCGCC
This sequence comes from Clostridiales bacterium, assembly GCA_031270585.1. GTDB lineage: Bacteria > Bacillota > Clostridia > Christensenellales > CAG-138 > JAISXK01. Next base: position 1,737 of record JAISXK010000144.1, read on the forward strand.
GCCGTTTTCGCCGGTGTGCGGCTCAAATACGCCTATGGTGATTACGCCGCCCGCAGTGTCGCCACTAATGGGCTCTTCCACGGTGTCGTCGCCGGGGGGCGCTATCGCGCCGGTATCCGGCAGTTGCGCCTGGCTTGGCTGGGGCTGCGCGCAAGCGCTTACCAGCAGCGCAAGCACCAGTACCAATGCCGGAATATAGGATAGCTTTTTCGTCATTTGATAGTTCCTCCTTAGAATTTGTACGCAGTTGTACACAGGGAATATTTCATAACGCAGCGTTAAGCGTTATTATACATAATTTATTGCGGCAAAGCAAATGCATTATGGATTTTTCGACTGTATATTCAGGTATATTGTAGGTTTATCAACTCACAAGATCGCCCTGGTGCGCGATCAGCGTGGCGTCATATACGCCCTCGATGCGCAAAAACCTATCCACCACGGCGGTTTCCTCATCGCGCAATCGCACCTCCACGGTGAGCTCAAGCCCGTCGCGCTGGGCGGTTCTGCTGCGCACGCGTGTGCGCGGCAACTGCTTAATAAGGCCCTTTACATGGCCGTTAGCCTGTTCGTGGTAGTGCAATATCAAAAGGTAGGGCATGCTGCCACGCGCTTTAAACAGCGAAATCACCACCATGACCACGCCGATTACCGCCATGCCGATCAGCGCCACATCGAAAAACTGCGCGCCCAGCGCCATGCCCTCGCTCACCGCCCAGAACATAAAGGCCGTATCCATAGGGTCTTTCACGGCGGTGCGGAAACGGATGATGGATAACGCGCCCACCATGCCCAGGCTCATGGTGAGGTTGTTGTTGATGAGCAGCAGCACCAGTGTGGTTACCATGGTTAAAAGTATCAGGCTTAAATTGAACGTACGCGAATACAGCACGCCGCCAAATGTTTTTTTATAAACAATGAAGATCGCTCCGCCAATCAGCAGCGCCATTGCAAGGGAGAGTATAATTTGCATGGGGTTCAGGGGGCTGTTGAATAAGGATGGTATGTTAAGGGCTTCGGCAATGGGGTCAGGCATAAGGTCGAGATCCTCCTGTTATTCGTATTTGCGCGCCAGGCAATATTTGCTGATAGCGCTTCGCTCACCGCTTTGCACAGGCTGTATGAGCGCGCGTATATACCCCGGCAGATATTTATTGAACTTCACTTCCAGTATCATATCATAATCGTCTACGGCGGGATAGGTGGGAAGTGATTTATCAAACAAATTCGTGGCGCGGTAAGCCGTCCGCACATCCATATCAAATGTGACGCGCGTATCCTCCGTGGGGAACACATACGCCTCGCGCCAATAATCCACAATCACGCGCGGGCGCAGGTAACCTGTGCTAAACGCGGCGTAAAGCTCTTTTGCCACACGTTCGCCGCGCTGCAGCAACACTTGATGGCGGCCCATCATCAGCGCATCGCATTCATCGCGGGATAGCTGCAGGCTATCCTTATAGATATAGGGCCCTTCTTTATGTTTGCGCTCCAGCTTGATGTGGCGCGGGGAAAGGTTATAGATTCGGATGCGGTATTTGTTGCGGTGATCGATCCCCTCGAGCTTTTCGTTGAGGGCGCTGTCGGAAAAATTATCAAAATACAAACTGCGGATAAAATACATGCCGGATGACGACGCGTTGGCGTCGCGATCCATAGTGAGAGAGAGCTTGCGCGACAACAGTTCATACTCCATATTGCTGATATAGTATTTTAATTCGTGCCGGTATGGCTTCACCCGAACACCTCCTGCATATAGCTATCCGTAAGGGAAAACTCTTTTTGTATTTGTTTTTTGAGCGCGGCGGGCCGCGCGTCCACAAAATCCCGCACACGCTGCACTTCTTTTATGAAGCCTTCATACGTGCCCAGCACCTCTTTTATCTGGCGCTGGCCCATAAATGTGGATTGATTGAATTTTTCGCGCTCGCGCGCGATCTCGGGCTCTACTGCGGCGTAAAGCGCATCAATAAGCGGCTGTAGCCGCTCCGGGGCAAAAACGGTATCCATAAGAACCCCAAAGCGGCGTATAAACGCTTCGCGCCAAGCGCTATTCTTTAAAAGCGCGTTAAACATATCGCTGCCTGCGGGCGCCGCTTCCCTGCGGTAACTGAGCGTTTCATGGTTCGTATTGCGAAAGCCCCAGCAAAAATCATAATATATCCACTTGAACTTGCCATCCGGCAATTTGTAATACTGAATATTATAATTATCGGTATTGCCGGTGTAAATCTCCAAAATCATATAATCCATAAAGCTGCCGGTATCCATAAGCGAGGCCACGTGATCAAAATGAGCCTGATTGGAAAGGTCGTTGTTACGGATATAGTTCATCAGTTCCAGCCATTCCACATTGGATCCATGCGAGATCGCCCAAGTCTTCACGCCCGCAGCTTTGAGCAAATCCATGTTATCGGTATCTTCCGTGCCCTCATGCTGCGCCACAAAAAAGCGGCTACGCTTTTCTTTTAAAAAATAAACGCCCCAATACTCGCCATTTAAATATAACACATAGGGCTTGTACGCCTGGTATAGCACGTTAACATCAGTACCCTCCAGCATGCCGGTGGCCAGCTCATCGCGAATCTTGCTGTAGTTCTGATCCTGCGCGCCCGCGCGCAGCGTTAAGGATTTATATTGCGTAAACGGCCGGTTATCAAAAAAGGGGTATTCCAGCCGGTTGCTGCCATATTTCGCGCGCGCAATCACGGTAAAGGCTTTTTGCGCGCGGCTTCTGCCATAAGCGCCCGCAAGCCGCCCCGCCACATCCTGCGAGAATATCTGCAGGCCGTCGCCGCCAAATAGCGCAAAGCTCGCGTCGCGCTCCCAGGCGCTTTGCGCCTCCTCGCCCTCAAAGCCGCGACCCTGGTAAAAATTGGATAATAGCAGCATTTCATCGATCGGAAGATCCGGATCGTACTTTTCGCCAAAAGCGTAAATGCCGGTTTTGCCATCCCACAAATCATCCGGATGAAACACAAGCGTGGCGATGGGCAGCGCGTGATCCGCCCCATCGCTTTTAAAAAGGTAGGTGCCGGTAAGCGGCGCGGCGGAAAGGTATCCATCGCGCACGGCGATGGCGCGCACAACGGTGTTTTCATTAAGCGTAAGGGGGCCGCCATAAACGCTTGAGGATACGCCGGGGTTTTGGCTGTCGGTGGTGTAATAGATGGTGGAGCCTGATTCCGCCGTGATTTGCAGCGTTACAGGACCATCATACACGCCGGGGGTAAGGGCAAACACCGGCTGGGCGGCAAAGCCAAGATAGCCGCCCATATTCGCCTCGCCGGGCGTGGGGGTATCGTAGTAGCGCAATTCACCCGCCGTTGTGCGGCCATAGCTTATATCCGCGCCGGCGTTTTTCAGCTGTAGCTTATCCAACAGCTCACCCGTGGGAGAGTATAGCAATATCACCTCACCCGAGTCGGAAAGGCCGAAGTTGGTTTCAAGATTTTTTTTTTGCGTATCCTTCACGTTGTTGCCCGTGGCAAGCGTTACCATATAGGCGCCGGCGTCGAGCGTAACATCGGGGAAGACCCATTTTGCGGGGTTGTTGGGGTTATCGGAAAGCGCGTAGCCGAAGAGGCTTATGGGGGCGGCGGATGCGTTGTAAAGCTCTATCCAATCGGGGGTGGCGTTATCAGCCGTGAGCGCGGCAACGTTGTTGATCATGGTTTCGCTTATCATCACACTGTCTCGGGGGAAGGGATAAGCCGCCGTATGCAGGGCAAAGCCCTCTTCGTTGTTCAGGTAGCCCGGCGCCGGCCGGGCCGTGGGCTCGAAGCCGCCCGTGCCGTCGGGTACGCGGGCCATGGAGATATCCGGTTGCTGGTTTGTGAAGGAGTAGCTGTCGATAATGGCGCCGTTGCGCCCGGCGAACACCACATCTTCCTGATAGGCGCGCAACCCGAAGGGCGCGTGAAGCTCGCCTTCCGCCAAGCCGTCCATGCCGGAACAATGGATAAGCAGCACGCCGCCTGCAGGCACTACGCTGCCTGCGGGGAACACCCATTTCATGGGCTGGGCGATAGTATCCGAAAGGCCGCAGCCCGTAATATCCACATCCGCGCCGGTTGTGTTGTAAAGCTCTATCCAATCGGGGTAGTCGCCCTTCGATCCCGGCAGCGTCGTTTTGTTGCTGGCCATAAATTCATTGATGCGTATGCCGTTATCCATCACATATTGCTGCATGCTCTCGCGGTACGCAACCGCGCCCTCTTCCGTGTTGGGATAGCCGGGGGAAGGGGAAGCCATCTCTACCCAGTTGCCATTTTCATCGCGCGCCAGAGTGTAATTGCTGCCTGCGGCGCGCAACGCGATGCTGTCGATAGCCTGGCCTGTGGCGTTGGTCAGCACGATTTCATCCGTGGCGGAAATTTTGAAATTGGCATGAAGGACACCGTCTTCGGATGAGCCCGAGCAAAACACCAGGATATAGCTGTCCGCCGGCACGGTTGTGCCTGTGGGGAACACCCATTTGGCTACAACGAGCTTATCGTCGGAAAGGCCATAACCGGATATATTGATATCGTTGGAGGATGTGTTGCGTAACTCGATCCAATCGGGGAAATTCCCGTTCCCGTCAGGCACGGCGCCTTTGTTGGACGACATGATTTCATTGAGGCGTATGCCGCCGGAAGAAGGCAGGTTGGCGTCGCCTTCATCCAGCGAGAACACAAGCATGAGCGCCAATACGGCAAGCGCCACGATGAGGCATCCAAATAATAAACGGCGAACTTTCAAGCAAACTCCTTTACATTTGGCCCGGCCACAGCATGCGGCCCCGGCGGCATAACAGAATAAACGCAGATGAACATGTTACCGCTACCTAGTTTACCATAAGTACGGAATTATGCATCATTTCAGGAGAACAAAATGTGTAAACAATTTGCGCGCAGACAGCATCTATCCATCCGCCGCGAGCATGATCTTTTCTTCGGGCAGCCAGCGCAGCAATATGCGCGTAAGGTCGGCAAACGCAAAGGGCTTGCCTATAAAATCGTTCATGCCCCTGTCGGTATAAAATTTCAGCATGTTGCCGCCGGTGTCGGTGTTGGCGGTGACGGCCACGATGGCGGTATCGCGGTTGGGGCCGCCACCCTCGCGTATTGCCTTTGTAACCATCAGTCCATCCATGTCAGGCATGAAGTGATCGAGAAATATAATATCAAACGCCGTATTGCCGGCGAGCGCAAGCGCCTTTTCGCCGCTGTCGGCAAGCTCCGTCTGCGCGCCAAACTGGCGAAGCATTTCGCCGCTGACCATCAGGTTTATCTCGTTGTCGTCTACAATCAAAAGCCTCGCGCTGCCCAGATTAAAATCGGCCGGCGGGTTGTTCATAAGCAAATCGCGATGGTCTTTACACAAGAGCTTTTCGCTGTTGATAAAGCGGGCAAGTTCATGTGCCAAAAGGGGCATCAGGAGCGCGTTGTCCATATCTGCCGCATCCTGAGTCACCTCGTTGACGCTTTTGATAATGGCGTATTCGCAATCGGGAAAAACGGTTTTTATGGCGACGACATCCCGCGCGCGGTAGTTGGCGCTGTAAACGCAATGCGTGAACGTTTGCCCCCACAGGGCCTGAGGCTGTTCGTTTTTGCCAAACAGGGCGTAGGGCACACGCAGGCTTTCCAGCATGGTTTTGATATGCCCGGCGAAAAGCTCTTGGGCAACCACCAGCACACGCTTGCTTTCGGGGGCGTGTACCCTTGCCAAAGGGGCAGCGTTTATAACTTTTTGCGGCAGCTCGAAAGTGAAGATGCTGCCCTTGCCCAAGCGGCTTTCGGCATGGATTTCACCGTCCATGGCGTCGATAAGCTTTTTGCTGATGGCAAGCCCAAGATCCGTTCCCACGCCGCGTGGCGTTGCGCCCGCATGCATATGCGCGCGCTCAAACGCGTCGAACAGGGTGGGCAAAAGCTCCGCGCGTATGCCCGCGCCGCTATCCTCCACAGAGCAGATGAGCGTGGGGCGGCCGGCCTTATTCTCTACCGTTACGGATAGCCGGATATAGCCCGTTTCGGTATACGAGAGAGCGTTGGATAAAAGATTACCCAGCACCTGCCTGATGCGCTGGTCGTCGCCATAGAGCGTAAACGGAGCGTCGGGAGAGAGATTTACAAGCAGCAGCAGCGATTTTTCATAAGCGCGTATGCTGACGGCGCCGGTGGCGTCGGCGATGAGATCGGTAAGGTTATAGGCGCTTTCAAGTATGATCACCTTGTTGCTTTCGATCCTTGAAAGATCGGAAACGTCGTTGATAAGATTGGCCAGCGCGTTGGAGGAACTGATGATATTGCGTACATAGTTGCCCTGCGTATAATTCAGGTTCGTGAGCAGCAGCAGTTCACCCAAGCCTTTGATGGCGTTGATAGGCGTTTTAAATTCGTAGCTGATATTGGAAATAAAATTCTCTTTTTTGCGCGCGGCCTCAAGGGCGCGGTCGCGCTCGATGACGAACGATGTTATATCGCATACCGACATGATGGCGCCGCATATGTTATGCAATTCATCCAGCATAGGGCGGATATCGATCCGCACATCCATCAAGCGGCCATCCGCAAAGAGTATTCTATCTTCAAAAATGATGGGCATAAGCGTCAGCATGACTTCGAGATTAAGGTTATAGAGCCTGGCAATCCATTTTTCATCCAGCGTGTTGTTGAAAATATCCATAAAGGGCACGCCGCGCAGTGTTTCTACAGCGCAAAAATGCAACAGCGCCGCGCAGGCTGCGCTGCAACGGATGGTATTGAGCTCTTTATCAAACAAAAACACCATGCCGGGGCATTGCGAAAGATACAGCGCGGTATACGCCGCATCCGTCAAGGGTGCGGTATCGCCCGCAGCCGCCGTTTGCGCGGGCGGCACGCCGGGGGGCATGGCGGACGCGCCGGATTGACCGGCGGGCACGGGTTCGCCGCTAAATGTAATCCGGTAAAAAGGATTGTCCTGCGCGGGGGATACTCCAGCTTCTTTTTGATCCGTCACATTCGCATACGCATCATGGTCAATAGCATCCTGCGCGAGACTGATGTGCGGCGCCGCGTTTTTTCGGGTGTCATCGCCCGCCGGCGTGACAGCATCGGGCGCGCCAACAGCATCGGGTGTGCCGACAGCATCGGGTGTGCCGACAGCATCGGGTGCGCCGACAGCATCGGGTGTGCCGATAGGATCGGGTGCGCGAACCGCTTCCTGAGGCGGCGCGTTGTTGGCAGCTATACCGCCGTTTGCGTCGAATATATCACGCAAAACGGCATCATCAGCCTTAACGGCAGGCATTTTTGCGGAGGTATCCTCCTCGGATATGATTTCAAACAGGCTTGACGACATGTTGACGGGCTTGTCTTTGGAAGAAGGCTCCGAGGCTGTTTTGGCGCCCGACATAACGGTATTGAACAGGCTGGACAGATCCGCATTGAGGGCACCGGCGTTTTTATCCTCCGCGTCAGGTTCCCGCACGGGAGTATAGCTGTCGAGTTGATCGTGGTCGGATGAAGGGGCGGCCTTATTTGCGATATCGTCCTCACCGGAAGGGGCGTCAGTATTCTTTGCGCTATCGGCAACGCCGATAGCATCTGCGGCCCGTTCCTTTGGGGGCGCGGCATCCGGCAGGGCTTTGGGTTTTTCTATATAATCCGTTAAATCGTTTTCCTTTGCGTGTTGATCCAGTTTGTCGCGAATGCTTTTGATTTCAGCAAGCGCTTCTTCCAGGGGGTTGCCAATTTCGATATCCATCCATATATACCTGCTTTTAGTGATGTACGCCTGCTCCAAAAAACAAGTGTGCCGCATATACTACAAATCCCTTAAATAGCAAGCTATCCATAACGCGGTTATGAAAAACGTATACACTCTACAATAATAAAACATATTCGCCGCAAAATCTACATGTTTAAAAGCAAATTCCAAACAAACACCCAAATTGCACAGGGTGGCGGCTTACTTTTTGGTGTCGGCAGGGCGACAGCATTTAAAACCCAAATACTACCCGGTTTAAGAAATCAGTGTTCAGGGCGGCTATAAACATCTTCTTTTGAATGCTGTTGCCCTGACCTGTCACGCCAGCCAGCAGCCAAATGAAGAGGGCCATTCTATAACCCGACTTTTACAGATAGAGCGGTGTATAGGGAGCAATCCTGGTGAAAATTGTATAGAAATGAAGATCAAACTGATCCGCAAAAGTTTATGACTGAAGCGGATAATCTTCTGAGGAGAGGCGTATCAAAGGAACACCATGTTGACCCGATCGCCGCGATGGGATTGTTTATGGATTCGAACGGCCTGCCGGTGAGTATGTCGCTTTTTCCCGGCAATACAAGTGATTCACTCACGCTAAAGCCTGCAATGAAAGACGTCAAGAGCAACTACGGGCTTGGGCGTTTGGTTGTGGTCGCGGAAAAGGGCATGAACTCATCTTCCAATATCGACACTATCGTGAACGCCGGGGATGGGTTTGTATTTTTACAGATACTAAAAGGAACGAAGGGGCGACATTACGCAGACAAATTATTCGCCGACACCGGTTGGACGGAAAACGCGGACGGAACATATCGCTGGAAGCTATTTCAAGAGGAATACACCGGCAAAGATAACGACGGAAAGAACATAACGCAAAAACGCAATGTTCTGATCTATTGGAACAAAGCTGAAGCCGACATGGCGCGGCGCAAAAGAGAGGAAAAACTTAAGAAAGCCGCCCGCCCGGCCAAGAATGACACTGTTTATAGAATATACATCTCGCTCCCTAATATTGCCTTGATTATTATCGCCTGTATTGGGTAAAATTGCACCAGGGCGCCAAAGCATATGCACACTATGCTTGCCTGCGGCACATATTAAACGCATGATAAAGGCAGGAGGATACCATGCAGGATCATTTTCATATAGGGTGTATACTGATGGCTGCGGGCGATGGCAAGCGCTTTGGCGGTAACAAGCTTGACGCTATGATCGACGGCAAGAGCCTGATTGCGCACGCGCTCTCGCAAATACCCGTACAGGAATTTTATAAGGTGGTTGTGGTAACACAATACCCTGAAATCATGGAAGCCGCCAAAAAACAGGGGCATATCGTATGCGTGAACGACAAACCCGAGGATGGCCTGAGTTATACCATCAAAATAGGCATGTGCGCCCTGACGGACGCTGCGGCACTTATGTTCCTTGTGGCCGACCAACCGCTGTTAACGCGCCAAAGCGTGCAAAACGCGCTGATGCTTTACCGCCGGTATCCCGACAAAATCGTAGTGATGGAACATGAAAGCACACGCGGCAACCCGTGCATATTTCCAAAGGTGTATTTTCAGGAGCTTCTTTCGCTCACAGACGACCATGGCGGCCGTAGCGTGATAGAGGCGCATGAAGACGCGCTGCTTGCCTATACCGTAAACGATGCGCGCGAATTGCGGGATGTAGACACCAGGGAAAGTTTGCAAGCGATAAAGGCGCGTTAGGCGCTATGCTTTCAAGATTCCACCGCGCAAGCCGCAATATTTCGACGCATTGAAAGCTTATCGAAAAATAGAGAAAGTCACAATAGCGCGTATTGCGGCGCGGGGCTGATTTACCCTGTGCTACACCGCCTCAAACCGCAACGCATTATCCTTGGAGTACCCGATCACAACGGAAGGCGCGTTTTTTTCCAACAACGCCAGCGCTTTTTTTAAATCATCCTTGCGCTCGACATGCACTTTGCGCTTGTCGCCGCGCGCCGTTCGTATGATAAGGTAACAGGTTTCCAGTATCCCCTTGCCGCAGCAAAGGGTGACGCGGCTGTCCTCCTGGCGCATATAGGCCCATACCAGTTCGTTCATCGGCACGAACTCCACCTGCATAAGCCCGTCAAAATACAAATAATCCGCGCCTACCCCCACATTGCCGTATTGGGCGGCGTTTTCATAATCTCGCGCTACATTGGCCGGCGTTTCGCCGCCAAAGGCATGTTTAAATTTTTTGGCCATGCGCAACAATCCTTTCATAAATAAATATATGGCTTTTTTTAGACATATGCGTCACTACTACTATAACATATTTTGAAGAGCTATCACTATCTCAAAATGAAAAAGTTTTGGGCATATTGTATCCGCATAAGAAACACCAAAGGCAATTTGATGCGTTGGCGTTAAAGCGTACCGCCCGATTATCGGGCGCGGCACAAGCTACCGGAAAGTACTTGACAGGTATTGACGCGCAATGCGTTTGGGGTTACGCTTCTTTCACAAAATTATGTGGAATAAAAATAATTTAGGCGTTCAAAAAAATTATCAGATATGGTATATTGGATGGGTAGCGAGACGTTCCTTTTTGGCATCTCAGGCACACGACCCATATCTATAAATGTGCGCGCGCATTTTTTTACAGGAGGCACCCGCTATGGCATTGGTATTCATCAATGGCGCCGCCCATGAGTTGGAAGACAACAAAAAGCTTTTGCCATTTTTGCGTGAGAGGCTTCGCGTTACATCCGTCAAGGATGGCTGCGGCGAAGGCGCGTGCGGCGCGTGCATGGTGCTGGTGGATGGCGTAGCGCAAAGGGGATGCTTACTAGGAGGCGACAAGCTGCACAACAAACATGTGCTTACCTTGGAGGGTCTTCCGGAGGATGAGCGCGAAGTGTTCGCCTATGCTTTTAAGCATGCGGGGGCCGTACAATGCGGCTTTTGCACGCCAGGCATGGTGATCAGCGCCAAGGCGCTGCTGCTCAAAAATCCCGCGCCCACCCGCAAGGATATTAAGGCGGCCATACGCGGCAATATCTGCCGCTGCACAGGATATCAAAAAATAGAGGACGCCATATTGCTATCGGCCGACCTGTTGGCCTGCAGGCGACACATGCGACCACAACCCCATACAGGCAAGCTGGGCGAAAGCTACCCTCGTATAGACGCCCATGATAAAATCCTGGGCAAAGCGCTCTATGCCGATGATATCCATATGGAGGGTATGCTGTTTGGCGCGGCCAAGCGCAGCGGCTATCCGCGCGCGCGGGTGCTCAGTATCGATACCGCCAGGGCGCGGGCGCTATCCGGCGTTGCGACGGTGTTAACGGCGCGGGATATCCCGGGGGACGCTACGATAGGCCACCTGAAGAAGGATTGGCCGGTATTGGTAGCGCCGGGGGCGATTACCCATTACGTAGGCGACGCCGTCGCGCTTGTGGCGGCGACAGACAGGGCGACGCTCGCGCAAGCGCTCAGCTTGATTGAGGTGGCATACGAAGTGCTGCCCGGCGTGTTTTCACCCGAAGAGGCCATGGCGGATGACGCGCCGCAGTTGCACGAGGGCGGCAACCTTTTGGCGCAGGAACATCTGATGCGAGGCGACGCCAACGCCACCATACAAAGCAGCAAATATGTGGTGTGCAACCACTTTAGCGTGCCCGCTACCGAGCACGCCTTTTTAGAGCCCGAGTGCGCGGTGGCCTATATGCAGGGCGGCGCGCTTACTGTCATCAGCGCGGATCAGGGCGTTTACCAGACCCGGCGCGAGTGCGCGGATATGCTGGGACTGCCGCAGGAGGATGTGCGTGTATGCGCCACCATGGTGGGCGGCGGCTTTGGCGGCAAAGAGGATATGAGCGTGCAGCACCACGCGGCGCTGCTGGCCTATAAAACCGGCCGGCCCGTTAAGGTGAAGCTGACCAGGCAGGAGAGCATCACCGTGCATCCCAAGCGCCATGCCATGCGGATGCATTTTACCACCGCCTGTGATGAAAACGGCATGCTTACCGCCATGAAGGCCGAGATCATATCCGATTCGGGGGCATACGCCAGCTTGGGCGGGCCCGTGTTGCAGCGCGCGTGCACGCACGCCGCAGGGCCGTATAACTACCAGGTGATCGATATCGTGGGCAAGGCGTATTATACCAACAACCCGCCGGCGGGCGCCTTCCGTGGGTTTGGCGTAACACAAAGCTGCTTTGCCACCGAAACAAACCTCAACCAGCTTGCGAAGCTTGCCGGCATATCTCCATTCGAAATCCGCTACCGCAATGCCATACGGCCCGGCCAAGTGTTGCCCAATGGGCAGATTGCCGATGCGAGCACCGCCCTTGTGGAAACGTTGGACAGTGTGCGCCCCGATTATGATCGTAACCCCGCCTGTGGCATCGCCTGTGCCATTAAAAACAGCGGGCTGGGCGTGGGAGTACCCGATGTGGGCCGCCTGCGCGCACAGGTGCGCGCAGGCAGGGTGCACCTCTATTCCAGCGCGGCCTGCATCGGTCAGGGGCTTGGCACCGTGCTCGTGCAAATGTTTTGTGAAGCGGCGGATATTTCCCCGGAAATGATTATATACCACAGCCCCGACACCAGGCTCGCGCCTAACGCCGGCAACACCACGGCCTCGCGGCAAACGCTGTTTACGGGTGAGGCCGCCATACGCGCCGCCGTGGCCTTTCGCGCCGCGCTGCATGCCGCAGGGGATATCGCCGCCCTGGAAGGGCAAGAATACCACGGTGAATTTGCGGGCGTCACCGACAAAATGGGTGCAGATAAGGCGCACCCGGTGAGCCACGTCGCTTACAGCTATGCCACCCATCTGGTGGAGCTTGACGACAAGGGGTATATCGCGCGTGTGGTGGCGGCGCATGACGTGGGGCGGCCCGTAAACCCGCAAATGGTGGAAGGGCAGATTGAAGGCGGCGTTGTGATGAGCCTTGGCTATGCTCTTACGGAAAGCTACCCGCTCCAAGAGGGCAGGCCACTGGCGAAATATGGCGCGTTGGGATTATTCCGCGCGGATAAAGCGCCGCGCATTGAAGCGCGTATCATAAAAAAAACCGGAGTAGATTATACGCACATGCCAGCCTTTGGGGCAAAGGGTGTTGGCGAAATCAGCTCTATCCCCACACCGCCCGCAGTCGCGCTGGCGTATAGCCAGCGCGACGGGCTCGCCCGCACAACGCTGCCGCTTTATAATACGCCGTATGCCAAATAAACGTTGCTTGGCCAGAGTATGGTTTTAAGCGTCATCACGATCCGGTATGCTCTACACGCCCCCGGCGTGCGGCGAACGTTTTGGATAGCATCATATTTACTGGGGGGAATATAGACGCCGTGCGGTGTGCGATCATGCAAACTGGCTTTTGTAAAGCGAGGCGTACACGCCGTTTTGCTTTAGCAGCGCGTCATGCGTGCCCCGCTCTGCAATGCCCGTCTCCGTAAGGACGATGATCTCATCCGCTTTTTGCACGGTGGAAAGCCTGTGCGCGATCACAAGCGTTGTACGCCCCACACACAGCGCCTCAAACGCGTGCTGAATCTTGGCTTCGGTGATGCTATCCAGCGCCGACGTGGCCTCATCCAATATGAGAATGGGCGGATTTTTCAAGAATATGCGTGCAATGCTCACGCGCTGCTTTTGTCCGCCGGAAATCCTCACGCCCCTGTCGCCCACCATGGTGTTGTAGCCGTCTTCCATCTGCATGATCATATCGTGGATCTCCGCCTGTTTGGCGGCCCTCACGATCTCTTCGTCGGTCGCGTCAAGCCTGCCGTAGCGAATATTTTCTTTGATGGTATCCGCAAACAAAAATACATCCTGCGATACAATGCCTATATTGCTTCGAAGGCTCTCAATCGTTATATCGGGAATATTCCGCCCGTCAATAGAAATTTCACCCTCGTCAATTTCGTAAAATCTTGGTATGAGATGGCAAAGCGTCGTCTTGCCGCCGCCGGACGGTCCCACAAGCGCCAGCGTTTCGCCCGCGCGAATATGCAGATTGATATGCCTTAATAAGCTCTTTTTATCGTTGTAAGAGAAGCTTACGTTTTTAAACGCGATATCGCCTCTTACGTTTTCTATGGGTGTGGCGCCGGGGCCGTCTTCAATCTCGGGCTTTATATTTAAAATTTCCCGAAAGCGTGAAAACCCCGCCATGCCGTTTGTAAACATCTCCATAAACGTGGTCAGCTTGCGTATGGGCGCGATAAACGCGCCCACATACAGCGTAAATGTAATCAGGCCGATATAATCAAACGCGCCGCGCATAATCAAATACCCGCCCAGCGTGATAACAGCGATGTTGAACAGCGTCATGATAAACTCCATTCCCGACATAAACACGCCCATGGCCTTGTAATACTCCAACTTGGAGTGACGAAAAAACTCGTTCGTCTCCTCAAATTTTTCTATTTCATAATGCTCGTTTACGAATGCCTTGGCCACCCGCGCGCCGGATATGCCACTTTCAAGCCTGGCGTTAATGCCGGCTTGACGCGCCTTTACCTCTTTAGAAGCGGACATCATACGCTTGCGCTGTGCCGCCGTGAAGCATACGCCCAGCGGCAATAGCACCATCAGCAACAACGCCAGTTTGAGGTTGATGCCAAACATAATGATAAGCGCCCCCGCAATGGTGATAACGGATATAAATAAATCCTCCGGTCCGTGGTGGGCAAGTTCCGTGATATCAAAGAGATCCGTGGTAACCCGGCTCATCAGTTGGCCTGTGCGGTGGTTATCATAAAAGCGGAAGGGGAGCCTTTGCATATGCGAAAAGAGCGCCTTGCGCATGTCGGCCTCCATGCGCACACCCAGCATATGGCCGAAATAGGTGACGATATACATCAAAAACGCGCGTAGTATATATGAGAGCAGCAACGCGCCCATGATGAGGAAAAACGGAGTGTACAGGCGCTGCGGCAGCAGGTCTTGCATGGCCAACCGCGTAAATAAGGGGAACGACAGATCGATGAGCGAGATAAAAAGCGCGCATATTAAATCCAATATAAACATCTTCCAATGCGGGCGGTAATAGGCTAAAAAACTGCCAAGAGTGCTCATTTTCTTTTTTGCGCGTTTCATAGTCAAACTCCATGGAGCAAATAATATACGCTTCATTATAGCATAGAAACGCAGTGGATAGGATATAACAGCGCGTATATACAGGGCGACAGCATTTAAAGCCCACATACTACTAAATTTAAAAAAACAGTGTTTAAGGCGGCTTTAAACATCTTCTTTTGAACGTTGGTTTTTCTATCAACCGGTTCCGACTTTTACAGTCAGGATAGAGTAGCATCGAGAAAAGCATTTAAGAGACGCGATTTTAGCGATTGTTAAAATTTTATAAATCTTATAAAGACATTTTCAAATCGCTATGAAAGCGAATTGAGAAGTGCTATAATGTACATATACCTAAATTTTTTTTAGCTCACATAACTGATTTTTTTGCCGGAGGTGCTTGCGCCATGCATGTTGGTCAAAGCCTTCCCCGTGTGGATGCATATGACAAGGTGACCGGCCGTGCCAAATATACCGACGACCTGGTGGATAAAAGCGCCCTGATCGCTAAAGTGCTGCACGCGCAGATAGCCCATGGCCTTGTAATCAAAATGGATATCGGCGAAGCGTTGCGGGTGCCGGGTGTTGTAAAGATCGTTACCTGTTTTGATGTGCCGGATATCCTCTTCTCCACAGCGGGGCATCCGTGGTCTACCGATATAAGCCACCAGGACGTGGCGGATAGAATGCTGTTAAACCGGCGCGTGCGGCTCTATGGCGACGACATTGCCGCCGTGGTGGCCGAAGACGAAATTGCTGCAAGCAGTGCGCTGCGCGCCATCCGGGTGGAATATGAAGAATACCCGCATGTGTTGAACCCTATAGAAGCCATGGCACCGGGCGCGCCGCAGCTACATGATGCGTTTTTAAACAACATATTAAAGCAAACGAGCGCCGGGCGCGGCGACTTTGAGGCCGCCATACAAGAACCCGGGCTTATCAGGATTGAAGGCGAGTACGAAACGCCCATGGTGCAGCACAGTCATCTGGAGCTTCCCGTATCCTACGCGTATATTGAAAGCGGACGCATAGTGATTGTAAGTTCCACGCAAATACCGCATATCGTGCGCCGGGTGGTAGGGCAGGCGCTGGGCATGCCCTGGGGCAAGGTACGCGTCATCAAGCCCTATATCGGCGGCGGTTTTGGTAACAAGCAGGATGTATTATACGAGCCGCTTAACGCGTACCTCTGCCAGCAGGTGGGCGGCCGGCTGGTAAAATTGGAAATATCGCGCGAAGAGACTTTTTTCGCCACACGCGTGCGCCACGCCGATAAAATACGCCTTGTAAGCTATGTGCGGCCCAACGGCCGTATAGTGGCGCGAAGCTGCGATGTTTACGCCAACCAGGGCGCTTACGCCTCGCACGGGCATAGCGTAACGGGCAAAACCATGACGGCGTTTCGCCAGCTCTACCATGAAGAAAAAGCTCACAGGGTGACCGGCCACACGGTATACACAAACACGCCGGCGGCTGGCGCCATGCGCGGCTATGGCGTGCCGCAGGCCATGTTCGCTGTAGAAAGCCATGCCGAAGATATTGCTGCCGCGCTCAATCTCGACAGCTTAACGTTTCGGCGCATGAACATGATGCCCGTGGGCTTTACGGATGATTTCAGCAAAAACGTAAATTATTACGACAGTCTCAACCAATGCATCGAAAAGGGCCGCGCCTGTATCGATTATGATCGCAAGCGCAAACTCTACCAAAACCAAACGGGGCCGGTGCGCCGGGGTGTGGGCATGTCGCTATTGTGGTATAACACCGCCGTGTGGCCCATTTCCTTAGAGGCATCCTCCTGCAGAATGGTACTCAACCAGGATGGCTCCGTGCAGGTGCAGTTGGGAGAAACCGAGATTGGCCAAGGCGCCGACACCGCCTTTGCGCAGATGACGGCGGATGTGCTGGGCATACCCTTCCATGATGTGCATATGATCAGCACGCAGGATACCGACATCACCCCTTACGGCACGGGGGCGTATGCGTCGCGGCAAACGTATGTGGGCGGCATGTCCATACGGCAAACCGCCAATATGCTCAAGGAAAAAATCATCAGCTACGCGCACGAGTTGACGCGCATGCAAATCTACGATCTGGATATACAAAACGCCAGCATCATACACAGGCCCACCGGCAACGCGCTTTTATCGCTGGGGGAGCTTGCCACTGAGGCGCTTTACAGCCTCAGCCATTCCGAACATTTTTCCGCCGAAGCAACCTACCAATGCAAAACCAACGCCTACAGCCTTGGCTGCGCCTTTGCCGAGGTAGAGGTCGACATCCCTCTGTGCAAGATAACGCTACTCAATATAGTCAACGCGCACGACTGCGGGCGACTCGTCAATCCCCAGCTTGCAGCGGCGCAGGTTCACGGCGGCATGAGCATGGGCATAGGCTACGGCCTTTCTGAACGGATGCTCTTCGACGAAAAGACGGGCCGGCTCTTAAACGATAATTTTTTGGATTATAAACTTTCCACCGTGCTTGATCACCCGCGTCTTGAGACGCGGTTTGTGGAGAATTACGAGCCCACCAGCGCGTTTGGCACCAAGGCGCTTGGCGAACCTCCGGCTGTGCCCGTAGCGCCCGCCATACGCAACGCCGTGCTGCACGCAACGGGTGTGGCCATCAACAGGGCGCCGCTCAACCCACATGAACTCTTCACCGCGTTTGTTTCGGCGGGACTGATACCAACCGAAAAGTGAGGTGACGCGTATGTATAATATGGGGGCTTATTACGAAGCGACATCGGTGGCGCACGCCATATCCTTGCTGCAGCGGCACAGCGGGCCCACCACAAAAATCGTGGCGGGCGGCAGCGATGTGCTCATACAGATGCGCGAGGGCAAACTGGCGGGGTATACGCTTGTCAGCATACAGCGGCTTGACGAACTGCGCGGCGTATATATGGATGACGACGAAACGCTTCGCATACTGCCCGTGACCAGTTTTTCGCATATCACAAAACACCCGCTTATCAAAGAATACATCAACGTGCTGGGCTATGCGGTGGATCAGATAGGGAGCCCGCAGATACGCAACATTGGCACCATCGGCGGCAACATATGCAACGGCGTTACATCCGCAGATTCGGCGTCAACCCTGCTGGCGTATGACGCCGTAGTGGAAATAACCGGCCCTGCCGGCGTGCGGCGGCTGCCCATTACGGATTTTTATATCAAGGCCGGCGTTGTGGCGCTCATGCCCGATGAAGTGCTCACCGCCATACTGATACCCAAAGAAAGCTACGAAAACACGCACGGCCACTACATCAAATACGCCATGCGCAACGCCATGGATATAGCGACACTGGGTTGCTCACTAAACGTGCGGCTCTCGCCCGATAAACGCGCTGTGGAACGCGTGCGCGTAGGATATGGGGTGGCGGGGCCGGTACCCATGCGCGCAAAAAACGCCGAGGAAGCGGGAAACGGCAGACCGGCCAGTATGGATACCGTAAACCGGGCCGCAAAGGCCGCTCTTTTAGATGTAAATCCACGCGATAGCTGGCGCGCCAGCAAGGCGCTACGGCTGCATCTGGCGGAAGAGCTGTGCCGCCGCGCGTTTACAATGGCCATCACCCGTGCGGGAGGCAGCTTATGATACAAAGAAAATTGATAACATGCACCATCAACGGCAATAAGATCCAAACCATGGTGGATGTGCGCGCGTCCCTCACGGATATGCTGCGCAACGACTACCGCCTTACCAGTGTGAAAAAGGGCTGCGAGGTGGGCGAGTGCGGCGCGTGCAACGTCATGATCGACGGGGAGTGCTTTAATTCCTGCATTTACCTGGCCGTATGGGCCGATAGCAAACATATACGCACGGTAGAAAGCTTGCTGGGATCCGCAGGCGAGTTGCACCCTATACAACAGGCGTTTGTGGATGAGGGCGCCGTACAATGCGGGTATTGCACGCCCGGCTTTATCATGACCGCCCTTGAAATTGTACAAAGCGGCCGGCAATATACGCGCGATGAGTTAAAAAAGCTTTTATCCGGCCATCTGTGCCGATGCACCGGGTATGAGAATATCGTTAACGCCGTGGAAAAGGCGATGAAGGGCACTGCGCAAAGTATTCCTGAAACAATCTCTCGGCATCGGCCTGCAACGCGTTAACGTATGCCTGATAAGCGCTGAATAGAGCCTCGCCCTCGTCCGTTAATATGGCGCCGCCGCCGTTTTTGCCGCCTGTGGTGCTAACGAGTATGGGGTAACCCAGCGCCTGCTCCATTTCATGCGCTATGCGCCAGGCCTTTGAGTATGCCATATTCATGCTGGCGGCAGCTGCGCGCAACGAGCCTTTTTCGCGCACGCGCCGCAAAAGCTCGGCAATACCAGGGCCGAAGCTTTTTTCGTTATCGCAGAACAGCCGGACGCTCAGCACGGGGCGCAACGTATAATCCCTCATATTCCCATTATAACGATACTTTATCAACTTGACAAGCCTGTTCGCCGGTGCTATCCTCAAAAAAGAATAACGATTTTTTAGTAACCAACTGCAAATGAGGATGCGGCGTATGCGCGCGATAGATGCGTTGGGTATACCCACAGGTGTAACGGCAGTGATCGGCGGCGGCGGCAAAACGACGCTCATCCGCGTGCTCGCTAAAGAGCTTTGTGAAAAAGATCGCGTAATCATTGTCTCCACCGCTAAAATTTGGCCGCCCGATTGGGTGCAAACGCTGTATACGCCCGGCGAGAAAGCGCTTGCGGCGCATATGCTGTCGCACGGCGTCGCCTGTGTGGGCGACACGTGCGAGAAGGGCAAACTGACGCTTGATAAAACGCCGCTTTCCATGCTTTTGAGGCATGCGGCGTATGTGCTGGTGGAAGCGGACGGCTCAAAGGGCCTGCCGCTCAAGGCGCACGCGGCGTTTGAGCCCGTGATACCGCCCGAAACAAGGCGTACCATACTGGTGCTGGGGCTTGACGGTATCGGCCGGCCCATTCGCGAGGCGGCGCACAGGCCGGTGCTTTACGCGGGGCTGCTCCATACGGATACGGCGCATGCCGTTTCGCCGGAAGACGCCGCAGCGGTAATCGAGCTGGAAGGCTATGGCGACATGGTGTTTTTAAACAAGGCGGAAGGGGATGCCCGTGAAGCTGCGGCAAAGCAAATCGCCGCGCGCCTTACACGGTTCGCCGCTATGGGTAGCCTATATACGCGGGGAGAAGAAATATGCTTGTTGTCATAAAAGGCGCGGGGGATATCGCGAGCGGCATTGCGCTCAGGCTATACCACGCGCGGTTCGCCATCGTGATGACGGAAATCGCGCTTCCTACGGCTATCAGGCGCACGGTTTGCTTTTCTGATGCCATAAGCCATGGCAGCGCCGTGGTGGAAGGCGTAAGGGCCGTGTGCGCTCATACCGCAGCCGAAGCCGGGAAGCTTTCGCTGGCAGGGCAAATCGCCGTGCTGGTCGATCCGGCGGGCGCGTGTATAGGGCCTATAGGGCCCGGCGCCGTGATAGACGCCATTCTCGCCAAGCGCAACACCGGCACGACTATTCATGATGCGCCCATCGTAATCGGCATAGGGCCGGGGTTTGAGACTGGGGTGGATTGCCACGCCGTGATTGAAACACAGCGCGGGCATACGCTGGGCCGCGTGATTACCGAAGGCGGGGCGCTGCCCAACACGGGCGAGCCCGGCGATATAAGCGGCTACACGGCCGAGCGGGTATTGCGCGCGCCTGTGGACGGCGTATTTCGGGGTGTTGCCCGCATAAGCGATAAACTGCACGCGGACGATGTGGTGGGCATGGTGGGCGGTGAGCCGGTTCGATCTGCCGTCTCCGGCGTGTTGCGCGGGCTTTTATCAGACGGCATTGCCGTAACCAAAGGCTACAAATGCGGAGATGTAGACCCTCGCGCGGACAGTTCGCATTGCTTCACGGTATCCGACAAGGCGCTTAGCGTAGGCGGCGGTGTGCTCGAAGCGTTGCTGCGCTTTGCGCCGGGGCATACCCTTGAATTGCGGGAAGAAAGGTAAACGGTATGGAAAACGACATCAAACTGACCAAGCTCGCCAACTGCGCGGGCTGCGGCGCAAAGGTAGGCGCCGGCGTACTGGCGCAGCTGCTCGACGGTTTGCGGGTACACCACGATGAAAATCTGCTTGTGGGGTTCGATAAAAGCGATGACGCGTCAGTATATAAAATCAGCGATGAACTCGCGCTGGTGCAAACGCTTGATTTCTTTCCCCCCATTGCGGACGACCCGTATACCTTTGGGCAGATCGCTGCGACAAACGCGCTTTCCGACATCTATGCCATGGGGGGGGAGCCCAAGCTGGCGCTCAACATACTGTGTATCCCTGAGGATATGCCCAAAGACGCCGTGCACCGGCTTTTAAAGGGTGGTTACGACAAGGCGTATGAGGCGGGCGCCATCATTACGGGCGGCCATAGCATACTGGATCCTGAACCCAAATACGGCCTGAGCGTAACGGGCTTTGTGCACCCCGATAAGTTGTTGACCAACAGCAACGCAAGGGCGGGCGACGTACTGCTCTTCACCAAACCTCTTGGCATAGGCGTACTGACAACCGCAGGTAAGGCCGGCATGCTAAAACCAGAAAGCGAGACACTGATGCTCAAGCTGATGACGACGCTAAACAAGGCCGCGCGCGACGCCATGGTGAAGTATGCTGTGCACGCCTGCACCGACGTAACGGGCTTTGGCTTTTTGGGTCATGCTTATGAGATGGCGCAGGGCTCCGGCGTGAGTATGGAGTTGGATACGAAAACTATCGCCATCATACCTGAAGCGCTGGAGTTTGCGCGCGTGGGCGTACTGCCCAAGGGGATGTACCGCAACCGCAGCTTCGCTGCGTGCGGTGTGGATGCAGGCGATGTGGATGCCGCCGTGCAGGATTGTTTGTACGACCCGCAAACGGCGGGCGGGCTTTTGATAGCCGTGGCGGCGCATGACGCCGGTGCTCTTTATCAGGAATTAAAAGACTGCGTGCCAAACGCGCAACGCGTGGGCATCGTAACGGCGCGGCGCGAATACGCGATTTACCTGAAATAGCTTCATCCCTTGGCAATAGCCTGTATGGCGGCAATGGCCGCGTCGATATCGGCCAACGTAGTGAATGGGCCGATGGAAAAGCGCACAGTGCCCTTGGGGAATGTGTGAAGCGTTTTGTGGGCGTTGGGCGCGCAATGCAGCCCGCAGCGGGTGAGTATGCCATAGCGCGTATCCAGTGTCTCCGCTACGTCGGCGTTATCCTGGTAAATAAAATCCAGCGAGATCACGCCTACGCGGCCCTCAAGCCCCGGCGGGCCCATAAGCCGCACCCCGGGTATACCGGCAACACCCTCAAGAAAGCGGCGGGTGCATAGGGTTTCGTGCGCCCATATCTTCCGCCCGTGCTGCGCCATATATTCTATGGCGTGCAAAAAGCCGAATATGCCGGGGATATTTAATGTGCCGCACTCAAATCGGTCGGGCATATAGGGCGGAAGCTCCTCACTGTCAGACGCGCTTCCGGTACCCCCGGCGATAAGCGGAGTGAGCTTGGCGGCAAACACCGGCGCAAGCAGCAGCGCGCCAATGCCGCCGGGGCCAAGCAGACCTTTGTGTGCGGGCACGGCCATAGCCGCCAGAGTAAGCGCGCCAAAGTCGATAGGGATATGCCCAGCGGATTGCGCGGCGTCCAGCACGAGGGGAATGCCAAACTGGCGCGCGATACGCGCGACTTTTTCAATGGGGTTGATACCGCCGCTGACATTGCTGGCGTGGGTCACCACCAGAAGCGTAGTGTTGGGTCGCACAAGCGGCGCTATGGTTTCCGGCAGCAATATGCCCTGCGCGTCGGCCGGTATGCGGTCTAACATCACACCGCTGCACGCCAACTGCATAAGCGGGCGCATAACGGCGTTGTGCTCCATGGCGCTCACCAGCACATGATCCCCCGGTTTGACGTACCCCTTGATGGCCATGTTCAGGCCAATGGTTGCGCCGGGCGTGATGATGACATGCGTCTCATCGTAGGGAAAGTGGAACAGCGCCTTGAGCGCTGTGCGCAATTGCAGGGCGGCGTCGGCCGCATCTGCGGCCGCGCCATATGTGGAGCGGTTAAGCGGCGAACCGATTTCGTTTATATAACGTGCCATGGCCAAGGCTACCCCCGGCGGCTTGGGGAAGGATGTGGCCGCATTATCAAGATAAATACTATTCATGGCAAACCCCCGGGGTTTTCGCCATTTTATCATAGAATAAATCGCAAAACAAATATATAAACAATGGAGGGGTAATGTATGAACAAAAAAGGGTATGTCATCACTATCGTGGTCGGGGTCGTGATGGGGCTTGCGGCGTTGCTTCTGGGCGCGCTGGGAAACCCCGGCAATATGGGCTTTTGCACCGCCTGCTTTTTGCGGGATATCGCGGGCGCGTTAGGCTTCCACAGCGCGGGCGTGGTGCAGGCCGTAAGGCCGGAGATTATTGGACTTGTGCTGGGCTCTCTCATCATGGCGCTTTCCTTCCGCGAGTTTAAGCCCACGGGGGGCTCCTCGCCTGTTACGCGCTTTTTTATCGGCGTGTTCGTGATGATAGGCGCGCTGATGTTTTTAGGCTGCCCGCTGCGCATGTTGATACGCTTAGGCGGCGGGGATTGGAACGCGCTTTTGGGCCTTGGCGGCTTTGCCGGCGGCATTCTGCTGGGCGTTGTGGCGCTCAAAAAGGGCTTTACCCTGCGGCGGGCCTATAAGCAGGGCAATGTGGAGGGACTCATTTGTCCGGCGGCGCTCGTTGTGTTCTTTGTGCTGTCGCTGTTGTTGCCGCAGCTGTTTCGTTGGA
>JAISXK010000152.1 GCA_031270585.1 Clostridiales bacterium
TTTAAGCTCGCGCGAAGAGGATTTTTATTCCCATCACAAGTATCCTACAACATTTGATGTAAAGCTTGGGGTCTCGGACGATATGATGATTACGGCGGCGGAAGTAAGCGCGCTTGTGGATTTTGGCTCTCATCAGATTCAACCCCTTGCATACATGGGCTGTACCGCAGGCTGGTTTGCGTCACTCTATAAGTACGGAAACAATATACGGTTCAATGGTACCGCCGTATATACAAACAAGGTTCCCTGCTGCGCAATGCAAGGATACGGCAATCCGCAAATAAATTTTGCGATTGAAAGTATGATAGACGACATTTGTAACGAACGGGGGTGGGACGCCATTGCGTTCCGCCTGAAAAACTACCGCACCGTGGGTGATGAATTTTGGGGGCAGGGGCCCACGATACGTTCCATAATAAAAACGAGCGGTGTGGAAGAAAGCCTTGTGGAAGGCCGGGAAATTTTTAACTGGGCCGATAGAAAGCCACATACCGAAAAACTTGGGCGTTATCGCAAGGGTATCGGCGTGGCGCGCGGCTTCCATACATCCGGCACAGGCGGGCCCAAGGAGGGCGAGGTTATCGACTATTCTTCTGCGTATATCAAAATAAACGAGGATGGGTCGGTAGACGTGGTATCCCCGGTTATGGATCATGGCGGCGGAACATGGGATGCGCTCGCTAAAATTTGCGCGGACGTGCTGCAAGTGCCGCTCAGTAAGGTGGGCATGTCCCCAAGCGATACGCGCACAACAGCATTTGATATCTGTACGCACGCTACGCGCGGGGTATATTGCGGCGGAGCGGCTGTGGAGCATGTGGCGCTGAAAGTAAAAGAAAAACTAATGGAAATCGCGGGACGGATATTAAGTGAAGACCCGAAGCATCTTGAACTGATACGCGACGACGAGCTTGAGCAAGGCGTGATATACGCGAAAGGATACCCTCAAAAGCATATTACAATAGAGCAGGTTGCTTTCCACGCGAAAAACTATAGCTGGGGTACTATAGCCTACGCGGACAGCTATCGCCAGAAAAACTGCCCCCCATGCTTTGTTACGCATTTTGTTGAAGTGGAAGTTGATACTTTTACCGGCGAAACGAAGCTTACAAAGGTATTGATCTATGGAGACTGCGGCACGGCCATCAACCCCAAGCTTTTAGAGGGCCAGCTTGTAGGTTCTTTTAATCGCGGCCTTGGCTATACCCTGTATGAGGATTTGCGTTACGACGATAGAACAGGCCGGCTGGCGAACAACGCTATGCTTGTGGATTATAAAACCCCCACGGCAGTGGAAATGCCGCTTGTGGAAAATACCATGGTAAAGGTTTGCAATATCTATGAGCCAACGGGGCCTTTTGGAGCAAAAGGCATTGGGGAAGCTTCACTTGCGTCCGTTGCCGCGTCGATAGGTAATGCCATATATAACGCTGTCGGGATACGGTTTACGGAAATTCCGATTACACCCGAGAAAATGCTCAGGGCGCTTAGAGAGAAGGAGGCTGCGGGAAAATGAGTACGACACGCCTTTTATTAAATGAATTTGAGTATATCGCTCCAGCAAGCCTGCATGACGCGCTCGATCTGCTTTCTACGGGCAATGATGTAAAAATATTGGCGGGCGGCACGGATTTGCTTGTAAAGTTGAAATCAGGCGTGGATATTCCTCTTGAAATACTGCTTGACACAAAAAATATTGCGCAAGAGCTTGATTTTGTCGCGCGCAACGGCTATGAGCTTGAAATCGGGTCGCTCACAAAGCTATCAACGCTTGAAAAGCATGATACCATAAGAAAATACCATGCCCTTAGCGACGCGCTGCCGCTTATGGCGTCGGTCGCGGTACGCAATATGGGTACAATCGGAGGAAACATCGCCAACGCGTCCCCTGCCGCAGACACGGCCTGTCCGCTTATTGTATATGATGCGACGGTTTGCGTATCTTCCGCTGATGGCGATAGAGAGGTATTGATTCATGACTTTTTTAAAGGGCCGGGGCAATGCGACCTGTTACACGATGAAATGATCGTATCGTTTCGGTTGCCAGAAGTTGCGCCAAACAGCGGATCATGCTTTTTAAAAAAGACGCGCGTAAAGCCTGATATATCAAAAATCAGCGCGACAGCTTATTTGGAACGTGATGGCGATGTGATTTCGGCCTGCAAGGTAGCGCTGGGTTCCGTTGCGGCAACCCCTTTATGCCTTTGTGAGATTGCTCTGGGAGCGGTTGCGAAAAAAGCAAGCTTAGAATTGTTCGAAGAGCTCGCAAAAAAAATCGCTGCGGCCATACGCCCGATCGACGATAATCGCTCAACGGCGGAATATCGGCACGCGCTTGCAGAGATGCTCGTGAAAGAGGCGCTGGAAACTGCGTGGGAACGTGCGGGAGGCATACTTTAATGAGACAGCATGTAATAAACCTGACCATAAACGGAAGCCGGAGGACGGTTTTCGTGGAAGACAATGAACTTTTATTGAATGTACTCAGGGATAAGCTGCATCTTACCGGAACCAAATACGGATGCGGCATTGCCGAGTGCGGCGCGTGCAGCATCATTGCTAACGGAAAACTGACGCTTGCGTGTATGGTGCTTGCCGTATCGGCTGACGGATGGGAAATCATTACCAGCGAGGGCCTTGCGAATGGAGACGCGCTTAATGCGGTACAAAGCGCGTTTATAGACAAAGGAGCTATTCAATGCGGCTTTTGCACGCCCGGAATGGTTGTGGCGGGGACGGCTCTGCTAAACGAAAACGCGCATCCTTCCGAAGAAGAAATTCGGGAGTATATGCGCGGCAACTATTGCCGGTGTACGGGATATACCGCTATTGTGGAGGCTATTATGCAGGCGGCGGATGACAACGCGCGTATTCGTTGAGTTTAGTCAGGGTAAACCGGGCTTAAGAGTAGCGTACTATGCTTAGCCATGGGGTGTCTGCTTGCGCTTTGGTTTTTGTTCAAAAACATTTTCTCATATTTGGCACGTCTTCCCCGGGAAAAGTCCTGTCTCAGGCAGGTTTTTCCCGGTTTTTTGTTGCCGCGCGACAGGGGGGCGTAAGTGTTGCCCTATGGGGCGAAAAACCCCTGCCGGATGAAGATAAATATCTTTGCGTTCGCTCTGTTTTTCGTTTATTTTTCAGTCCCTATCCGCTATACTGATTACAAGTCACTTTTCTATAAAGCAAGCGTAAAGAAGCAAGGCGTGAAGAAAATGATCGGCTATAAAAAACTATGGCATTTGCCGCTGGATAAGAACTTGAAAAAGAAGGACTTCATTACGCTTGTGGGTGTCAGCAGCTACACCATCGGCAAGCCCGTATCTGCTTTTGCTCACGGCCACGCCGCACGCCACGGATACGCCGGGACTTCGCCATATATATTGTGCGGTTCATAAAATGTTAACATATATATTGTGTTTTTTGGCAGGCATCGGTTGACAGACGGGCCGGCTGGGGTTACGCTTAAATACGGTCGTCGCAAAATACAACACTGCCCGTATAAACGATTCCTGTTAAGGAGTATAAGCTATGAAGAAACAATATGTGAAGTTGTCCGCGCTGGCGTTATCGCTCGTCATGCTTTTGAGCCTTGCCGCCTGCAACAACGCCGCGCCGGAAGAACCCGTGGTTAGCCCGCCGGATTTAACGCCCACGCCCGGCGCCCTTGTGGAACCGCCGGTGGAAATACCCGAATATGCGCTTGACCCTGTGGCGGTGCGGGATATCACCGCGCTGGCGCCGGTGTTTCATTCCCTGATGCTGGGTCTGCGCGAAACATCGGGCGACAGCCCCGTTTATGATGTAAACGAAGCGCTCTTTTGGAATACGCTGTATCTCCTCAGCGTAAATTACGGCGTCAGCGACCCGCGCAACACGCTTTTGGGCGATACGCTTAGCGTACCCGTCAACGTGATGCAGGAATACGCTTCATCCTGCTTTGGCGATTACGGCGGACTCTACGATATCCCCGCAGACAACCCCGGCGTAACATTTAACGAGAGCAATGGCGTTTACGCGTTTAGCATGTCCGACGTGGGGGATAATTACGCAAAAATCATAGATATTGCCGAAAACGGCGCGGGCGGCTACGATGTGATGGTCGCGTGGCTTGGTCATGGCGAAGAGTACCCCGACATGCTCAGTGCGTACCTGTTTATCGTATCCCCCAACGGGCTTGTGGCGGAACTGGGCGACCCCGGCGCCATCTATAAATATTCCGTGATGTACGCGATGCCCACCAGCACCGATTACGCGCTGGTGCTCGATACCTACGAACGAGACGGCCGGCGCTACGCCCTGGTGGATACCGTGTTTTTGCAAATGCACAATGCGGACGATCTCGATGAACGCGGGCAGCCCTACGGGTATGACGGCGAGCATATTTTAAACCCGGACGAGGACGAGATCGAGCTTTTGATCAGCGACTATGCCGAATTTGATATGGATATCGGCAACCTTTTTGATGATATCGACCCCGACGCCGCGCTGGAAGACAACGTGCAGTTCTTTATGGATAACGCCGGGCGCGCGTTTGAAGAGCAGCACCTTCTGTTTGAAATAAATCGGTACGACGGCATACTCTACTCCGGCCGGTTCTATGATGAGTATTATACTTTCGGATAGCCCGGCTTCAAAAAGTGTTTCACGCGTAGATATGGCGCGCAAACCCGAACCCGGTTTTGCGCGCTATGTTTATGCTGCGCAATACCCGCCGTCACTTTCGTATAACCATTCAATGATACGGAATGGTGATGGTAAAAGTGCTTCCTTTGTGAGGCTCGCTCGTAAGCGTTACGTTGCCGCCGTGGAACATCACACCGCGCTTGACGATGGCAAGGCCCAATCCTGTGCCGCCGCTCTCCCTCGAGTGGCTCTTGTCCACACGGTAAAAACGCTCGAAGATAGAATTCTGATGCTCTTTGGGGATTCCTATCCCCTCGTCCCTGACCGCCACCGTAACGGCCTTGCCATCCTTTGCGACGGTTATCTCCACGGTACCATTTTTACTGTAACGGATGGCATTGTCCACAAGGTTGTAGAGCACCTCGTCCAGGATAGACGGTACGCCGTGAACCGTCGCGATCTCGCCCCGCACCTCAATGGCAATTCCGTTCTTCCGGGCTTTTTGCGCAAGGCTTTCGGCTATCCTTTGGGCAAGGGCGTACATGTTAACCTGTAGCCTTGCTACATTCCCGCCCTTTTCGTCCAGCCGTGAAAGCCTTATGATATCGTCCACCAGTGAAACCAGCCGGGTAGCCTCCCCATGGATGCGTCCCGCGAATTCCCGGATATCGGCGGGCTTCGCCAAGCCATTGTGGATGATCTCGGCATAACCGGAGATCGAAGTGAGAGGCGTTTTCAGCTCATGGGATACGTTCGCCGAAAATTCCCGTCTCTTTTGCTCGGCCAGCGCTTTTTCCGTTTCATCCAGCAACAAAATGACGATGCCCTGCACCTCTCCGCTCGATGTGGAGGGGCTGGCCGTCATCTGGTACTTTTTTTGATCCAGGTCGATCACTTCACTGACCCGCCGCCCTTCCGCGGCCCCGTGAACGGCCTGCTCCAGCGCAATGTTCCGGCTGAGGGTGAGGATATGGCGTCCGCAAGGATTGCCCTCCCGCACATTTAGTATATCCTTGGCGCTTTCGTTCAGCGATATGACGATGCCCTCCCGGTTCACCACGACCAGGCCTTCGTCCATATTCCGGGTGATGGTGTCAAACTCCTCCTGCCGCTCTTTTTGCATGGCCAACTGCGCGCCAAGCTCACTTTTCTGCGCCGCGATGCGGCGTAATAGCGGCGAGAGTTCCTCGTAAGCGTTTTCGGCCAGCGGCCTGTCCATGTCGATTTTGTTGATAGGCTCCACAATGGCCCTGGTTTGCCGCCGGGCCACAAAGCCTGCCAGTATCGTAAGCAGCCCCATCACAACCGCCATCCATGGAAGCATACGCAGGGCCCCGCCCAGCACGCTCTCTGCTGTGGCGGATACACGCAAAACTTTGCCATCCTGCAGCCGCAGCGCGTAATAAATCGTCCGCTCGCCCAGCGTGCCGGATAGCCTTTGGGCGTAGCCGGCGCCGGTTTCCAGCGCCTGGCGCACCTCAGGCCGGGAAAAGTGGTTTTCCATATTGGCTGCCGGCTCCCTGTCGTCAAACAGCACGACACCGTCGGCGCCGATAAGCGTGATGCGTCCGGAATAGCCGCGCACCTTTTTGAGATAATCCTGGCCCGATCCTTCCATGGCATTGGCGAGATAGTAGGCTTTTGCGCGAAGGTCGGCCAATGTATCCCGGCTTTTAGTCTGATAGATCATCCCTATGGCGAACGCGCCGAATAACAGGATACTGCCGAGGGCCACAGTACAGATGCTTAGAAAAATCCGTCTTCTCATGAGGGCGTCACCGCCTTGTAGCCCACGCCGCGCACCGTCTCGATTACAGAGGCGGCGTCGCGAAGCTTTTGCCGCAGCGACCGGATATGCACATCCACCGTGCGGGTCTCGCCCTCGTAGTCGTAACCCCATATCCGTTCCATCAGGGCTTCCCTGCTGTAAACGATGCCCGGCGACTCCATCAGGAGCCGCAGCAGGTCATATTCTTTCATGGTAAGGGAAACCGCCCGCCCGCCCACCGTGATTTCCCTCTTTTGGGGCAGGAGGCGGATATTCCCGAGCCGCAGTTCCACTGGATGTTCGTTTTCCGGCGCGGCGCGGCGCATCAGGGCCTTAACGCGGGAAAGCAGCTCCATCATGCCAAAGGGTTTTGCGATATAGTCGTCGGCGCCGCCGTCCAGCCCCAGCACCTTGTCATGCTCCGCGTCCTTAGCCGTCACCATGATGACAGGCAGCTTCTTCGTGTGCCTGTCGCCGCGCAGCTTGCGTAAAACACAAAGACCATCTTCGCCCGGCAGCATGATGTCCAGCAGCACCAAATCAGGAATTTCCCGCTTCAGCGCGCTATAAAACGCGCCCGCTTCCTCAAAACCCTCCGCAGTAAAGCCGCCGGCGTTCAGGGTATAGAGTACCAGGTTACGGATATTGTCGTCGTCCTCAACCAGGTATATCTTCACGGCGCTCTCCCTTCTGGTACCGCTCATTTGTCTCGATAAAGACCACCCAGCCGGCGATATTCACAGCATGGTCGGCGATGCGTTCCAGGTATTTCGCCGCCATGATCAGGTCGATATACCCTGCGGCCATGTCCGGGTTTTGCGCGATCACCCGGCTCAAGGCGTCTTTCATCTCGTCGAAACAGCCGTCCACTATATCGTCGTCGGCAATCAGTTTATACGCAAGTTCGGTATCGTGATTCACATACGCGTCGATGCTGTTCGTCACCATACCGATGCATGCCGTACTCATCCGTTTGATGATATCAAAGCCTCCGTCCGCGCGGATGTTACCCAGAAGGGCAATCTCCGCGATGTCGGCCACCTGGTCGCCTATACGCTCCATGTCGGTTATCATTTTGACAGAGGCTGAAATCATGCGTAGATCCTTCGCCACAGGCTGCTGGCGCAACAGCAAAGTATAGCAAAGCTGCTCGATATCCCGCTCGCGCCGGTCCACCTCCTCCTCAATCTCTATCGCCCGGCGCGCGTTGGCCTGATCCGGCCCCAAAAGCGCGTTCACCGCGCAGGTAATGCCGCTTTCGCACAGCGCGCCCATCTCGATCATCATGGTGTGCAGCTTCGTCATTTCGGCGTCGAATTTGTTTCTCATTATCCAAACCTCCCGGTGATATAGTCCTCGGTCCGTTTGTCTTTCGGTACCGAGAAGATGGTCCCCGTATCGCCGGACTCCACCATGTCGCCCAGCAGGAAGAAGGCAGTGTCGTCCGAAATGCGGGCCGCCTGCTGCATGTTGTGGGTGACGATGACGATCGTATACTTCTTTTTCAGTTCCGTGGCCAGGTCTTCAATTTTAAGGGTAGAGATGGGATCGAGGGCGCTTGTGGGTTCGTCCATCAAAAGCACCTCGGGCTGAACCGCCAAGGCTCTTGCGATACACAGCCGCTGTTGCTGCCCGCCCGAAAGCCCGAGGGCGCTCTTTTTCAGCCGGTCCTTGCATTCATCCCAAATGGCGGCGTCCCGCAAGGATTTTTCCACCACTTCATCCAGCATGGCCCGGCTTTTTACCCCGTGGGTACGGGGACCAAAGGCCACGTTGTCGTAAACGCTCATGGGAAAAGGGTTGGGCTTTTGGAATACCATGCCTACCCGCTTACGTAGCATGTTCACATCCATAGTACCATAAATGCTCTCGCCGTCCAGCAGAACATCTCCTTCGATGCGGCAGCCTTCCACCAAATCGTTCATCCGGTTCAGGCTTTTCAGAAGCGTGCTTTTCCCGCAGCCCGACGGCCCTATCAGCGCCGTGATCTTTTTGTGCCCCATGCTCATGCTCACGCGCTTCAAAGCCTGAAAATCCCCATAAAACAGATTCAGATTGTTCACCGTAATCTTATCCATCCGCAGCCACCGTCCCTTTGGATATCCTTTTTGCTATGAAGCCGGATAGCGTGTTGATGCCAAGCACGAGTATGAGCAGCACCACCGCCGTGGCGTAGGCTTTGTCCATATACAGTCCCTCGTTGGACAAAGCGTACATATGCAGCGCCAGCGTGCGCCCGCTGCCCATAGGGGTGGACGGCACCTTGGCCACTGTGCCCGCAGTGTAAATGAGAGCCGCCGTTTCGCTCACCACCCGGCCTATCGCCAGTATGATGCCAGACAGAATGCCAGGCACAGCCGCCGGCAGCACAATCCTGAAGATGGTGCGCAGCTTGCCTGCCCCCAGGCCGAAACTGCCCTCGCGATACATATCCGGCACACTTTTCAGCGCTTCCTCCGTCGTGCGTAGGATCAGCGGCAATATCATGATGGCCAGCGTAAAAGCGCCCGCCAGAATGGAGACTCCCCATCCCAAGCTGAGAACGAAGAACAGCATGCCGAACAGGCCGTATACGATGGAGGGCACGCCGGATAGCGTTTCGGCTGCGGCACGGATAACGCCGACTGCCCTGTTGCCCCGTCTCGCGTATTCCACGAGGTAAATGGCCGCGAATATGCCAAGCGGCGCCGCCACCAGCAACGAAAAGCAAGCCATGACGACGGTGTTCACGAGGGCCGGCAACAGCGAGAGGTTCGTCGTGTTGTATGCGGGAGCGAACAGGTCAAGCGACAGGTGCGGCACGCCCCTTATAAGCATGTATCCCACAAGGGAGATAAACACGAACGCCGTAATCAGAGCGGCCAGCCGCACGAGAAGGAAGAGCACAAGCGAAACCGGGTTGCGCAAATATGATTTGATTGAGAGGAAAAACGCCGCCATCCGCATTTTCTTTTTCATGGCTTCTCCCTTGTGCGCAAAAGCGACACCAGCAGGTTGATGAGCAATATGAAAACAAACAATACCACCCCTGTGGCAATCAGCGCGCCGCGGTGGAGGTCGGCCGCGTAGCCCATCTCCATCACGATGTTTGCCGTCATGGTGCGCACGCCCTTTAGTATGCCTGCCGGCATACGGGGCTGGTTGCCGGCCACCATGATAACGGCCATGGTTTCGCCGATAGCCCGGCCGATGCCAAGCACCACCCCGGCCATAATGCCACTTTTTGCGGCGGGAACCAGCACGAAAAAAACGCCGCGCTCTTTGGACGCGCCCAAAGCCAGGGCCCCTTCAAAATAGGGGCCTGGCACGGCGCGAATGGCGCTCTCGCCAACCGTGATGATGGTGGGCAGTATCATAACGCCCAAGAGCAGCGAGGCTGTGAGCATGGTAAGCCCCTGCACCTTGAAGATATCCCGCACGAGCGGCACGACGACCACGATGCCGAAGAAACCGTATATGACAGAGGGGATACCCGCCAGCAACTCCACCATGGGGCGTAAAAATCGGTAAATATGCTTGGGGCAAAAGCAGGCCAGGTACACGGCGCACAGAATTCCTATCGGCACGCCGACGGCAAGCGCCCCGGCGGTGACATAGATACTGCCCATGATCATGGGCAAGATGCCGTAGATGCCGCCGGATGGCATCCAGTTTTTTCCCAACAAAAAGCTAAAAACGCCGATTTCCGCCATGGCGGGTACGCCATTTACGAACAGAAACAGGCAGATCAGGGCAATGGCCAAAATGGACGCCAGCGCGGATACAAAGAATACCCACTTCATGACGGTCTCCCGTGCGTTTAGCATGCTATTCCCCCCTAAAGGTACCGGATTTTAAAGACGGCGGCGCCGCAGGCATACTGCGGCCCCGCTTATGGATTGGACAGGGAACGAAAACTAAAAGCGTATTTAAACCGCGTCCCAGGTTAACGTTTCGCCAAGGTAGATAGCTTTCAGGGCATCAAGCGCCAAGCCTGACGCAGGATTTTCCTTGTTCACGATGACCGCAATGCCGTCCATGGCCATCACGATTGGCGTAAGCCCCGCTTCAAGCTCGCTATCTTTCAAATTGCGGCTGGCCATGCCAATGTCGCAGATGCCGTCGATGGCGGCCGCCATACCGGCGGAGGAATCGCTCATCTGAATCTCGATCTCGGCGTTGGGATTGATGACGGCGTAAGCCTCTTTCAGCTTATCCATCACCGGCGTCACCGAGGAAGAACCGGCGACCACCACTTTGCCCGAAGGCCGGCTGCCGGCGTATGCCGCCGCCGCGTCGTCAATTTTGATGTACTTGTTCTCCTCGACGACGGCCTGGCCCTCGGCGGAAAGGATGAAATCCAGGAAGTCCTGCGCCGCGCCGCTAAGGCTATTTTCCTTCACGGCAAGATTGAACGGGCGGGAGATTTTGTAGCCGCCGTCCTTTACGGTGCTCACAGAGGGGGTTACGCCGTCTATTGCGAGCGCCTTCACGGTGTCGTTCAGGCTGCCAAGGGAGATGTAGCCGATGGCGTAGGGATCGCCGGCCACAGTTGTCATCACCACCGAGGTGCTGTTGACGATGATAGCTTCGATCGTGGTCATATCCACTTTGTTTTCGTCGATAACGCCGGCCAATTCCACAAAGGCGCCGCGGGTGCCGCTGCCGTCTTCACGTGAAACCACGGTGATGGGCGCTGCGAAATCAAAGCTTTCTTCCTGGGGGGCGGGCGGAGCCTCGGACGGGGCTGCAGGAACCTGCGAAGCGGGAGCGCCCCCTGCCAGTTGCCCGTCTGTAGCCGCAGGAGCGCATCCTGCCAACAGGCCGATCGCCATTATGAGACACAACAAAAGTCCAAGCGCTTTTTTCATGATTACCTTCCTCGATTTTTACAATTTTTATTGGGCTTGTCAAGCCGTGTTTATTATACGAAACCAATGTAAAATCCACAGGCGCGTTCACGTTAAATTTGGGTTAAATAAAATAGAATGGATTTGTCACCATTTTTACCGCAGGGAAGCGGATTGAGAGCAGCCTGTGAGACAATCCGCTTATAACGGCTTATAGCATGGAGGGCATGCATTGAAAGTTGTGATGTATGCATATGCGACTTGATTTGACAAATTACCCATGTTATACTGATGTTGTACTTTTTACCTGCTTGCTAAAAAGTACCGTATGGGGGGGCGTCGGTATATGATTTAACCGCCGCTTCCTTTATTTTTGGCAAAAGCAATTAACGCTGCCCGGCAATCCGGCAGTGCCGTTACGCGTAACAATAACATGCTTTTACGCCCTGTTCCATCGCTTGGAACGCTTATTTAAACAGATGCAAAAAATCCAGCGTAGCAAAGTAATCCCGGGGCGTTTCCGCGCGGCGGATCAGTTCCGTACTGCCGTCGTTACGCAGCAGCACCTCGG
>JAISXK010000062.1 GCA_031270585.1 Clostridiales bacterium
CGCATGATCTGTGTCCAGTGCGTCTGCCGTACCTGCCTCGCCATCTCTTTGGTGTTCAATCTTAACACATCCCTATCTCCGCGCTGGTTTTATGATCCTCTCTTTTTTGGCGCCTTTGGGATATATCCTATTTCGCTTGCCGCCTTTCGGATAGGTGTGGAAAGTTTGACGGTTACGAACAAATGCGAACTCTTTCCAATGGTTCTTCGTTGGTGAGATGTTCGCTTTTTCATTCAAAACCACATGCTCTCTGCGATTTGCTCTTGTAAAACGAACATAATAATGCCATAATGATATACATGAAGGGATGTGAAGACTATGCCTCAGATCAGGCCGATCACCGATTTAAGAAATACCAATGAGATTTCGGACCTTTGCCATGCGAAGAATGAACCCATATTCATAACGAAAAACGGTTATGGCGATTTGGTCGTTATGAGTATCGAAACCTTTGATTCCATTTTGGAAGATCGTGAACTCGACGCGGCTGTCGCGGAAGCAGAGGCAGAGTACATTTCAGACAGTCAACTTGCCGATGCAAGAGAAACGCTGTCGAGCTTAAAGAGAAAGCACTTTGGATAAATACAGTGTAAAATTGCTTCCTCGCGCATATCGCGATTTGGACGGTATATATGAATATATCGCCGAAACGTTGATAGAGCCGGGCATAGCCTTAAAATTGCTTGACACATTGGAAGATGCCATTTTCAGTTTGGAGGGTATGCCGCAGCGCGGAGCTTTAAGAAAAACAGGCGCCTTCGCCAACAAAGGATATCGCCAACTTTTTGTTGGTAACTTTACGGCTTTGTACCGCATTGAAGAAACGGCGAAACGGGTTCTCGTAGTCACCGTCCGATACGCGAAAAGCCAATTTTAGTGAACGATAGAAAACGGGGATCGAACAAGAACGCGCCATTGGATATTTTGTCGGACAATATGATGCGCGGCAAGATGCGGCTTGAAGATGCCGGTTCGGGGAATATCTAAAATTGATAAAAACACCAACAAGGTACTGTGTATTTAGATGCACCCCTAAAAAGCCCGCTTAGCAGCGGGTTTTTCGGCGTTTAGAGGGCGAAATTCCGACCTTTTGTTTTATAGATGAAAAAACTGATTCTTAGCTTGCGAGAGCTCGAACTTCACGTGGTCGGCATACTGCCCGATAGCTTAAATCCCTCCAAAAGTCAGTCCAAAAAGTCTCCCAAAAGTCTCCCAAAAGTCAGACTGGCGCTTAATGCTTGCTTTTGCCCGCCAAATAATCAATACTGTAATATAATGTTATATAAAAAGCGCGAGCCGTATGATACGTTTTATTCGGCGGAGGAACTATGCTGACGGAAGATTTGCACACCCATACCCTATACAGCCATGGCGCCGGCACCGTGGAAGAAAACGTATTAAGCGCCATGCAAAAGGGCTTGCGGCGCGTAGGCATAGCCGAGCACGGGCCGGGGCACGTATTCTTTGGCGTGCGGTATAAAGCGCTTGTGGCCTTGCGTCGTGAAGTAGACGTCATGAACGATAAATATGGCGATAAGATTGAGGTGCTGATGGGGCTGGAAGCCAATCTGACGGGGGACGGCAAAACCGATATCCCGCGCGATGTGGAATTGTTTGATTTTCTTATGCTGGGTTTCCACAAAGGCGCGCCGCCGGCAGACGGCGCGGGCAGGCGGATGCATGCTTCCATGTTTTCGCCCAATAAAGCAAAATACGCCAAAACAAACGCCACGAACTATATACACGCCATGGATTTTTCCGATAAGCTGATCAACATCACCCACCCCGGCGCCTATATAGCGGTGGATATCGATATGCTGGCCCAAGAGGCCGCGCGCCGCAACATCACGCTGGAGCTCAACGAAAGCCACCGCAGCATGGGCGTGGAGGATATAAAAGCCGCTATGGCCCGCAGCGCGCGCTTTTATTTGAGCAGCGACGCGCATACGCCCCATGCCGTGGGCAGGGTTGAAAACAGCATCGCCCTCGCGAGGAAATCGGGCGCGCTGCATTGCGTGGTGAACTACGCCGATGCGTAAGCGGCCAAGCCTTGGGCATTTACACAAATGTTACATTTGCCCGCAGGACATCTGTTATACTACTTGTGATAACGATACGCGAGGTTGGTTATGATACGGCTCAAACGCGCATACATATCTATCGCCATGCTGGCCTTGCTCGCTTTTGCTATGGCGCTGGTCGGCTGTGAGGAAATCACTGCGGGGGATGTTTGCGCGCAATATCTCAGTTATATAGCGAGCGGCAATTACGGCGCGGCTTACGATATGCTGCACTCTTCCAGACTGTATGCGGATGCCGATTATTTGAGTGCCGAAGATAAAGGGGAGAGCCATCCCGCCCGCAGACTGACCCGGCAACAGTTTATAGACCGGTATACCAATATATTTGGCGTTTTGGGCATTACAAACTACACCTACACATTTACCCGCGAGGTTACGGGCGACGCCATCTGTGTGTTTGATTACGATATCTATTTTGAAAGCGATATAGTGGAAGATTTGTATTTCTCCTACTGCGTCACCCTGCTGCGGGAGGACAGGCGATGGAAGGTGGAATGGTCGCCCGCGCTGATATTCCCCGATATGGATTGGGGCGACACCGTGCGCACGGATTCTTTACAGGCGCGGCGCGGCGAGATATTGGCGGATGGCATGCTGCTTGCCGAAACCGTAAACGCCGTAAGCGTATCCGCCAACCCGGCGATGATTACCGATTTAAGCCAGTTTGCGCGGCAGGTGTCGGCATTGACGGATGTTTCTACCGAACGCATTATCGGGCAGGTTGAAAACGCCACAGGTGATTTTGTCATCATCAAGCAATACTACCCCGATCAGTTCAGCCAAACGCTGGAATCCCAATTGCTGCTGATCGAGGGGATATCCATAGACCGCAGCAACTTTGGCACGTTGCGTAACTATCCGCAGTGGGATATGCTGGCGCATATCATAGGCTATGTGGGTCCCGCCACCGAGGAAGATCTGATCGCCCTTACGGGTAGCGTAAAGGGCAACAGCTTATACAACAGCGACAGCCGCGTGGGCAAAGCGGGGCTGGAGTATATGTACGAGAAGCAACTGCGCGGCAGCGACGGATATTTTATTTACATATTGGGCGCGGACGGCACCAACAAGGGCACGCTCTACCGCGAGCCCGCAAGCGATGGGCTGGATATACAGCTGACGCTTGATTATGAAATGCAGGAGCGTGCCGATAAGCTTTTAAAATATTCGCTATATGGCGACAATACCGCAGGAGCCGTGATCGTTTTAAACCCCACCACCGGCGCAATCAAGGCCATGAGCAGCTACCCTTCCTACGATTTAAACCTGTTCGCGCGGGGCATGAACGAGGCCGAGTGGCAGGCGTTGTCGTCCAAGGCGAACGCCCCGCTCTTTAACCGCCTCACCCAGGGGCGCTACCCGCCGGGCTCTATATTCAAGCCTTTTACCGTGGCCATCGCGCTGGAAAGCGGGAAGATGACGCCATCCACCGCGTTCCCCACGGACAAAGAGGAGATATATGGTATTGACGGCGACGATAAGCTCTATTGGCGTCCTTCGGATACCGGCGAGTTCGGCCCATGGAATTACGCCATCATCACCCGCGTTACGCTCAGAAACAGGCATACGCCGCTCAATATGCACAACGGTATGATCGACAGCGACAATATCTATTTCGCCTATGCCGCGCTGCGCACGGGCATCGACGCCTTTGCCGGTTTTACCGACAGGCTGGGCCTAAACGAAGCCATTCCCTTTGATGTAAGCGTACATAAGGCGCAGGTAAAGAACGAAGAGAGCGAGTGGAACCCCATGCTGCTTGCCGAGAGCGCGTTTGGCCAGGGCGAAATACTCGTTACCCCCCTGCAGGCGGCAAGCCTTTTTGGATCGCTTGCCAATAAGGGCAGCATCATGCAACCCTACCTTGTAAAAGGGTTGTACCGCACGCGAGGCATAGGCTATGTGGAGGAAGAGACGCATACCCCCACCGCTTGGAAGGAAAACGTGATATCCGAGGATATTATACGCACCATCGAACCCATGCTGGAAGATGTTATCAACATCGGTACGGGCAGATCGCTGGATATGCAAAATGTAGCCGGTAAAACCGGCACCGCGCAGGTGGGCGACGACCGCATGCGTGAAATCAGCTGGTTCGTGGGTTACCGCCTGCGCACCAGCGACCCGTTGCTCGTGCTGGTGATGCTGGAAACCCCCGCAAACAACAGCGCGTTTACATCCACCAGGTTTTTGATCGCGCGCACGCTTCTGAGCATGGATGACGCATAGAGGAGCATCGCATGCAAGCCCGTATGCGGGGTTAACAGAAAGAGCATATTTCTTATTTGTTTTTGTGACCCGCCTGCGCGATGTTGAGCGCATGGTCGGATATGCGTTCCAGATCGGTCAATATCTCTACAAATATCATACCCAGATCCGCAGAGCATTTGTCGGCCTCCAACCGGGCGATGTGGTTGTTCTGCAGTTGATCCACGGTATCGTCGATCCGCTCCTCCAAGTTGTCGATCTGTTGGAACAATTCATCCGTAGGGCTTTGGAAGTGCGCATACGTCCAATCCATCATGGCGTAGACCTCGCGCGAAAGCTCTCTAAGTTCGTCGCTGGCCTCGGCGGAAAACCGAGTCCCGCGCTCACGAATGAATTTGGCGTAATCCGCGATGTTTTCGGCGTGATCGCCTATGCGTTCGATGTCGGATATGATATGGTACATGGCGCTCATGCGCTTGGCGTCGCTGTGGGTAAGCTCCATACTGTTAATGCGTACGAGCGCCCTTGTAATCTCTTTATTAAGAAAGTCTATAATTTCTTCGTTTTTGTATATGGTTTCAAGGTCACCGCTGCGCTCATCCAAAAACGCCTTCAGCGCGGCGTGCAAATTGTCGCTGGCAAGCGTGAACATGCGCGTGGTTTCGTGCTCCACCTGCTCGATAGCGATGGTGGATGCGCCAAAGCTGCCGGACGTGCTGATATCCTTGATGTAGGCAAGCTGTGGGCCTTTTTTTTTATCCTCGCCGGGGATGAGTATGGTGGCAACCCTTGCCAGCAGGTTGGAGCAGGGCAGCAACAACAGCGTGGTAGCAATGTTGAATATGGTGTGAGCGTTTGCTATTTGCGCCATGCCGTTATCCGGCGTCAGCGCTTCCATCCAGCTTATAATGGGAAGCAATCGCGTCGCCGCTACAAACAGTATGGTGCCCGTTACATTAAACAGCACATGCACCAGCGCCGTTCTTTTCGCGTTTTTCGTGCCGCCGATGGCGGCCATCACGGCGGCGATGGTGCAGCCTATGTTTTGCCCGCATATGACGTATATGGCACTATTCAGGCTAATCAGACGCTGGCTTGCAAGCGCCTGCAGCACGCCCACCGAGGCGCTGGAGCTTTGAATGAGCAACGTGAACACCGCGCCCACCAGTATGCCCAGAAGAGGATTGGTAAAGCTCGTCATGGTATCGCGGAACCATGCGACCTCGCGCAGCGGTACCATGGATGTGCTCATGGTGGTCATGCCGATAAAGAGTATGCCAAACCCTGCCAGCACCTGTCCTGCGTAATGCGATTTTGCTTTTTTCGTGAAAAGAAACAGCACCACGCCCACAAGCGCAAACAAGGGCGCTATGGCGGAGAAGTTGACCGCAATGAGCTGACCCGTAACTGTGGTGCCTATGTTGGAACCCATGATAACGCCTATGGCGCTTGTAAACTCGAGCACTCCCAAATTCACAAAGCTTACGGCCATAGCCGTTACGGCGTTTGAACTTTGTATGAGCGCCGTCACGGTCAGGCCCACAAGCATAGTCATCAAACGGTTTTTTGTAAGCTTTTCCAATATGGCCTTAAGCTTGGCGCCCGCCAAAAGCTCCAGCCCTTCGCCCATCAGGCGCATGCCGTATAAGAACAGCGCCAACCCGCCCAGCAGACCCATTATATCCGTAAGCTTCATATCATCATCCTTTTCCGAAAGCGGATTTTTAAACTGAGCTTTTCGCAGGCAAAGCCGCGTTGCTGATAAAACGCGCCCGGCATAGTACATCCTTGTTAAGGGAATAGTAAGGCACGTACAAGAGCTATTCAAAAACAGCTTGGGAAAATCGCCCGGCCTATTGCGGCGAAATGGCTTTGATGTTTAAATCCCAAAGAGGGTTTTCCCGTTCCGACAGGTAATTTCCGCCATCTTTTCCGCATTGATTTCGTGGATCTGCGCCAGCTTTTCGCATACCAGCCGCACATACGCGGGCTCGTTACGCCGCCCGCGATGAGGATCGGGTGTCATATACGGACAATCCGTTTCGATTAAAAGCCTGTCCAGTGGGATCTTTTCGGCCACATCCATATTCCTTTTGGCGTTGCGGAATGTAATCGCGCCGCCAAAAGCAATATATAGCCCCATATCCAGGCAGCGCTTTGCCGTTTCATAGCTGCCGGAAAAGCAATGCATCACGCCGCGCAGGCCATCACGGTGCGTATGCAGGATATCAAGAGCATCCCGGCTTGCCTCGCGCACATGCAACACCACGGGCAGCCCATGTTGACGGGCCAGCGCAAGCTGCGCGGCAAACCATTTGCGCTGCGTTTCGCGCGGCGAAAAATCATAATGATAATCAAGCCCAATCTCACCCACAGCCACAACCCTTTTGCGGGCAAGCAGCGCGCATAGCTCATCCAGGTGCTCTGACTGCATGCCGGCGGTCTCGTGTGGGTGCGTGCCCAGTGCCGCCACCATAAAGGGGTAGCGGCTCACAAGCGCCAGCACGGCTTGTGCTTCGGGCATTTTTGTGCAGGCTTCCAGCAGCAGCGTTACGCCTCTTTCGTGCAGACGCATTAGCAGCGCCTCGCGATCCACGTCAAAGCGATGGTCCAGCATATGCGCGTGGGTGTCAAAGAGCTGCATCAGCGCACACGAATGCCGTCGGGCATATCAGCAAGGGTGGTGAGCGCGCTCAAATGTGCATCCCCCTCGTCGGACGCGCAAAGTATCATACCCTCGCTCCTGATGGAACAGATCTCCACGGGCTCCAGATTATAAACCAGCACCACGGTTTTATCTATCATGTCATCCGGCGTATACCAGCTTTTAATGCCGGATACCACAATGCGTTCTTCATCCCCTACCTTCAGCGTGAGCTTCAACAGCTTTTTGCTGCGTTTCACCTCTTCACAGGCGATCACCTTGGCAAGGCGCAAATCCAGCTTATCAAAATCGTCATAGCTGACGAGCGGCTTTTTCCCGGGGGCGCTCTTTGCAGGAACCGCCGCTGCGGCGTTGGCTGCGGCAGTGGCCGAGACGACGGCCTCTTCCAAGGCGGCAAGCTCTTTTTGCACGTCTATCCGGGGGAAGAGCGCGTCGCACTTTTTTACAGGCGTGCCAGGGGCAATCCGGCCAAAGCGCGCCAGGCTTTCTATGGTCAGCTCCATTTCGTTGGCAATGCTCAGCTGTTGCGCGATTTTGGGCGCGGTGTCGGGTAAATACGGCCCAATCATCACGGCCACGTAACGCAAGCATTCGGCAAGGTTATAAAGCACGGTGCCCAGGCGGTCTTTCCCGGCGTCGTCTCTGGCAAGCGCCCAAGGCATGGTGGTGTCGATGTATTTGTTGCAGGCGCCTATCAGCTTCCATATTTCCATCAATGCTTCGGGCAGCTTCAGGCCCTTCATGTGCTCCTCCATCCTGGCGGGCAACAATTCGGCAAGCGCAATGAGCGCGTCGTCCTCCTCCGCCACGGGCTTTAGCGGCGCCGGCAGACTACCGCCAAAGTATTTATCCACCATGGTCACGGTGCGTGAAAGCAGGTTGCCCAAATCGTTGGCAAGGTCGCTGTTGATACGGTAAATCAGCGCCTCGTTGCTGAATACGCCATCCGCGCCGAAGGGAACCTCGCGCAGCAAAAAGTAACGTATGGCGTCTACCCCAT
Source organism: Clostridiales bacterium (assembly GCA_031270585.1). Taxonomy (GTDB): domain Bacteria; phylum Bacillota; class Clostridia; order Christensenellales; family CAG-138; genus JAISXK01. Next base: position 7,955 of record JAISXK010000062.1, read on the forward strand.
AGCGCCGGCAAAGCTGTACGGGATCTACCACATTGCCCTTGCTCTTGCTCATCTTGCCGCCATCCAGCACCAGCCAGCCGTGGCCAAACACTTGCTTGGGCAGCGGCTCGCCCAATGCCATCAACATAATGGGCCAAATAATGGTATGAAAGCGCACGATTTCTTTGCCTACCAAGTGTATATCGGCGGGCCAATACGTGCGATAAAGGCTGTCGTCGTCGGACTCATAGCCCAAATGCGTTATATAGTTGGACAGCGCGTCCAGCCATACATACACGACATGCTTCTCGTCAAAATCCACGGGTATGCCCCATTTGAAGCTGGTGCGCGATACGCACAGATCCTCCAGCCCCGGCAATAAAAAGTTTTGCATCATCTCGTTGGCGCGGCTGGGCGGCTGTATAAACGCGGGGTGCGATTGTATATGCGCGATCAGCCTGTCGGCATACTTGCTCATGCGAAAAAAGTAGCTCTCCTCCTCCACGAGCTCAATGGGGCGGCCACAGTCGGGGCAGTTGCCGTCAACCAGCTGGCGTTCCAGCCAAAAGCTCTCGCAGGGCGTGCAATAATGCCCCGTATAGGAGGACTTGTAGATATCCCCCTGCTCGTAAAGCTGACGGAACATCCTCTGAACGGCGCGCATGTGTTTTTCCTCCGTAGTGCGGAGAAACCCGTCGTTGGAAATGTTGAGCAGCTTCCATAACGACAGGAACCCTTCCACGATTTTATCCACATACGCCTTGGGTGTTACACCGTTCTTTTCGGCCATGCGTTCTATCTTTTGGCCGTGCTCGTCCGACCCGGTCAGAAAATACACGTTATACCCCGTTAGCCGTTTATAGCGGGCTATGGCGTCGGCCGCCACCGTGCAATACGCATGGCCTATGTGCAGTTTGTCGCTGGGGTAATAGATAGGCGTGGTGATGTAAAATGTGGGTTGTGTCATCATAACAAAACCTCCTTTATCTGCGCCGTAAGCGATATACCATGGGGTTTTCCTGCCGTGTGCCGATTGTAACCTTACCCCGGGGGCTTGTCAAGCGTTATGCCTTTTTTAAAAGAACATGCGGCGCCTTCACAATCCCCTTGCCGCTTGTTAACGCCGCCTGCCGTATCACGTCAAGTACGGCCCCGGTGCCGTCGGCATTGGGCGAGCCCGCCATGGCGCGTATATACCGTTGCCGGTCTTCGTACAGGCGCACGAGCGTCCGCGTTAGCGTATCGGCCGTCATATCCTCCTGCTTTAATACGGCGGCATAGCCTTTTTTTTCAAAGTAGGCGGCGTTTTGTATCTGGTCGCCACGGCTGGCGCCCAAGGGCAGCGGCACAAGCAACGCGGGCTTTTTCAACGCTAAAAACTCGAATATCGCGTTGGCGCCCGCGCGGGATAATACGATATCCGCAAGCGCGAAAAGATCGGGCTGCTCGGCGTCTATGTATTCATACTGCACATAGCCGGGCTGCGCGTACTGCGTAGCGAGCTTCCCCTTGCCGCACAGGTGCACAATATCAAACCGGGGTAAAAGCGCAGGGAGCGCCTGGCGCAACGTATCGTTTATGGCCTTGGCGCCCAATCCTCCGCCCATCATCATGATGACGGGCTTATTGCCGCCCAGTTTCGTAAAAGCCAGGCCCCGCGCCCTGTCGCCGTCATATAACTCTTTGCGGATGGGCGTGCCTGTAAACACGCCTTTTGCGCCAAGATGGCTCAATGTATCCTCAAACGTAACACAAACCTTGCTTGCAAAACGGTTGGCTATGCGGTTGGAAAGCCCCGGCGTATAGTCGGATTCGTGTACGACGACGGGGCAAATTTTGCGCGCGCCCAACACGACCGGAACGGAAACATACCCCCCCTTGCTGAACACCACGCTGGGCTTGATGCGCTTGATAAGCCTTTTGGCCTGGCCCGTGCCGCGCGCCACACGAAATACATCCGCCACGTTTTTCAGGCTGAAATACCGCCTGAGCTTGCCCGCGCTGATGGTATGATAGCGTATATCCGGCGCGCTTTCAAGCAAGGTTTTTTCTATGCCGGCGGCGGTGCCTATATAATGAACGCTCCAGCCTTCGCACCGCAATGCGCGCATAAGCGCAAAGTTCGGCGTTACGTGCCCGGCGGATCCGCCGCCCGTAAACACAGCTGTTTGTTGCATATTTCGTCCTTTCAAAATTACCCGGATCTACCCCGCTCCGGCAATATATGCCGTTTAGTGCGTATCTGATTGCTTCCATCTGAAAAAGAGCGCGCTTTTTTTACTTACTCTTTTACAGGGCCCGGTATCGGGCGGGTATCATTCTCTTGCCTTAGCTGGGTTTGTTCTTTGCATATAACCACAACGCGCGACATGGATTGGCCTGTAAAATCATAATCCCCCAGGCAGGTGATGAGTATGAGCCGCGTGGGCGTATCCTTTCCTACCTTGATGATTTCTTCGGGTATATCTTGCGCCAGATAGGACTCGATCGATTCTATTTCAAAATAGCGCGTAAAGCCTTCGTTAAAATCTATGCGTACCGATTCGCCCGGTTTGCTGTTTTTCAGCACAGAAAAAATACCCTTTTTCTTGTTGAAACGCTGATGGCCGTTTATGATTGCGTTGCCGGCTTCGCCGGGGCTTGCCCCGTAATAAAACCAACCGGCCTTATACGGATCGTCGATAGAGCCCATCACATTGCCCTCGCCGATGCCCACCACCTCGATTACGGCCTTCTGTTTGTGCGCGTCAAAATAGATCATGACGGGCACGGGCACAGGCGTCGCGTTAAGATCGGGCGCCGCTGTGGCGTTAAGACCGGCATTCGTGTCCGTTGAATCCGGCGCGGGCGCCGTCGCAATGGGCGTTGGCGTAACGGCGGGCGCAG
>JAISXK010000073.1 GCA_031270585.1 Clostridiales bacterium
ATGCGCACATAGGTTTTTAGCATAAACCCTGTTTGCTTATTGTATTTTACGCGGTACCAATCCCCGCTGACGCCGGTGATAGTCACCTTTTCGTAGCGCGCGCATTCTCCTATAATAGCGTAAGAGCGGCCCGGTCCTTCGCGGAAATTCACGCTGCCCGCGTTTACAAAAGCTGTCGTGCTATTCATTTTTGTTACTTCAAACGGCTTTGGCGTGGGCTTGGGGGTAGGCGCCGCGCCAAAGCCTGCAAATTCGCCGCTTAAAAAACCTTCGGTTTCGTCAAATACGATCCGGTACCAATCTCCGCTGGCGCCGGTGATGGTGATACTATCGCCGGCACGCAGCACCGCTAAAATATCATAATCGGTATGGGGGCCGCTGCGCATATTTACGCCGTTGCCCACCACATAGCCCTCCTGCGCGTCGATTGTATCCACAGTGTAGGCCGGCGGGGCCGGCGTGGGCACGGGCGTGGGCGGGGCCGGCGTGGGGGTAAAAATTTCAAGCGCGTTGGATTCGTACTGCGCGTCGCCGTCGGGCGCAAGCGCCATGACCTTAGCGGTCCCGTTGAGCGGCGTATCCTCATCCGCGCCCGCGCAGCCCGCCAAAAAGGCAAAAATCACAGGGGCCGCCATGATGAGGATGATCCCATATGGGTGTTTGCTTTTCATAACGGTTCCCCTTTCTATCCATACATTTACCGCCGGTGTAAACCCGTATATATATATTGCATGATTTTTGTATAAGATTCAAGTAAACACGTAAGAAATTACATATCAAGCCGCGCAGCGCTCAGCGCAAGCAAAACCTGCGCCGGCAGATAAAACACCCACATCAAAACGCCCGCTACGCGAAAGGTTACGCCGCCTGGCGGCAGCAATTGATAAAGCGCCACGCAAACGTCGCACAATAAAAAGAGCGTCATGCCCCATAGCATGAGGGCGCGGTTTTTTTGCGGCGCCTTTGCAAAAAAGGCGCATGCCGTGTTGGTGAGTATGAGCGCCGCGTAAACGACGGCGGCAAAATAATAGGACGGCAAACCAAGCGCCCCCTCGGCCTGTGGCAAAAACGCGCAGCCCGCCGCCGCAACCGCCGCTATGGCCATCACGGCATTTCGCGCCGCGCGCCTGTTGTTGCGGCGGATATACACGATATGCGCCGCGCAAAACACAAGCAGCCCCGCAAGGTACTGTGGGGTAAACAGCAAAAGGGCATCCGCAACGAGCGTAAGTCCCAACGCGGCGGCCAGGTGTTTCCATGCCGCCTCATCGTAAGCGCTGCGGCGCAGCAGGCACGCCAACACAAAGCAAAACAGCACGCCCATATATTTGAGCATGGCGGAAACATGATAGAGCGGCGCATAGAATGCATCCAGCACGATAAACGCCACATACAGCGCGGCGATGGCAAGAAGCGCCGCGCTTACGGCAAGGCTCCGTATGGGCGCGCGCGCGGCTATGTTTTGCGGCGGATCTTTTTTTAAAGGCATATGGGCATACGCCCCCTTTCATATACTATAATAGCCCTTCGCGGCGGCGTTGCGCCAGCCGCAATCATTTACGCGATAGATACCTCATGAAACGATAGTATCAACGAAGCCCTTTATGGGATGGGGGATACCGGCGCGGGGCGCTTGAAACCCGCAAATTTCGAAAACTTTTCAAATACGCCGCATAAAACCCAAAAAGCAACAAATACTACTTCTGCATCCAAAATTGTATAGCTTGACAGGAGGATCGTTTAGGTGAAAGCAACAGGTATAGTAAGAAGAATAGACGAGCTTGGCAGGGTTGTCATACCAAAAGAGATCAGGCGCACATTGCGCATACGCGAAGGCGACCCGCTGGAGATATTTACCGACCGGGAGGGCGAGGTCATATTAAAAAAATATTCGCCCATAGGCGAATTAAACGATTTTTCCCGCGAGTACGCGCTGGCTATGAGCCAAAGTCTTGGCCATATCGTGGCCATTTGCGATAAGGACGTTATCATCACCGCAGCCGGCGCGAGCCGCCGCGAGCTTGCCGATAAAGCTATACATGAAGATGTGGAGCAGCTGATGCAATCGCGCGCTAAGCTGATGCGCGCCGCCGCCAACAACGAGCAGCTGGTGTTTATTACGGCGCATGACAACGAAACCCAGCAATATACCGCGCAGGTAATCGTGCCCATTATCGCGGAGGGCGACGCTATCGGCGCCATCATACTGCTCTCGCGTGAGCAGGGCGCCGCTATGGGTCAGGTGGAGATGAAGGTGGCCGAAACCGCAGCGGGCTTTATAGGCAAGCAAATGGAACAATAAGCCTTTGCCGCTTTACCAAACATGGCGCCGGCCATATAACATGGCCCGCCATATTGATTGAAGGCGGAGCTTTCATTTGCGGTTTCTATACCAAATAATAAACGCGACGCCCACCACCACGATGCCTACCAGCACATAGCCGAATATATTCCTGACATCGTCCGTGCGCGGGGGTTGGTAGGTAACGTTGCCGGATTCGCCGCTATCCGTGGATCCGCCGCCCGCAGAACCGGTGCCGCCTTGCGCCATGCCGTCGGGGTCTACCACCATATAGGGGGATAGCGCGCTTACCACCACGTTTGCCTTGCCGTTGGACGCGTAAACATTGTAAATCTCGTCGGCGGTGTTGGTGCCGTGCACAACGCGCACCTTCGTGGTGTTGTAACCGTTGCCAACGCCGATGCCCACCGTGAGGTTGCCGTAATGCGTGGCGCCTGTCACGGCGATATCCACCGCGCGAAGCACCGCCGTTTCGGGCCTGCCTGAACTGGTAAGCAGCCGGCTGTAAACTTTATCGGTAGAGGAAAGATCCGTTATTATCAATGTGGGCTTGCCCACAAAAAAGCCCGATACCGTTATGCCGCTTTTTGTATCCGTCAACTCATAAAACTTCAGCGTACCATCGTCGGCATTGTTGCCGCCGGTAGCCGCAGGTGTGGGCGTTGGGGTTTTCACCGCTGAAATAGTGATGGATACCTGGGTACTGGCTTGCAGGTTGGATATTGTATAGATGCTGTTGACGGGCGTTAGCGTGGCGCTGCCGGCCTTTACCACGAGGGTCGCGCTATCATATCCCGTATTGACGTTTACGGAAAACATGAAATCGTTGCCCTTTACCACCTGGTACTGGTTTTTGCCAAGGCCGGTGCCGCCGGCTATATTGGCTATGGAATAACCCGTACCTGCGGGCAAAGTGACCACTACGGAGTTCGCGCTGGAGTTAATGTCATACGTCCAGGAGGAAATATCTATGGTAACGGTGATATTTTTTGTTACGTTGGGTATGGTGCACTTCCACCGGGTGCCCTCGCGTATGGCGGATCCGCTGTGCCCGCCGTCGGCATTAATGATGGGCGCTGTGGTGTTGTGCAGATACCCCGCCGTGGGGCTAAGGTAAAACACCGCCGCCGCGCCGTAGCTGACAAGCTGGGTTTCAGGGTCGAGACCAAACTTGTCAACATTGCGCACAACCTGCACGGTGCATTTTAATATGGCCCACTGCGCCTTGTTGAAGCTGATATCTATTGGCTTCACAATGTTCCTGATCGTAATTTTGTAAGAAGCCTTTAAACCCCCGGAGGTATCCTGAACTTCCGGCAGAGCGACATCCGGTACGCCGTTGTGCGATACATGCGGGTCGTTACCGATATACCGGTCGGTAAACCTGAAATCAAACACGAAGTCCTGATTCTTTTCCACGATGTAATACCGGGCGTCGTTAGGGGTTGTTACATATTTCTCGTCATCCTTTTCGGGGAAGGAAACGGGGTACGCGTCTACGGAGGAATCGACCGTCAGTATCATATCCTGCTTTACGTTGGGGATATAGTAGGTATACTTATACTGTGCCGGCGCGACGTAGATAGAGACGCTTTGGTGACCCAATATGGAGCCTGTCCCGTTCACCTCCACCTTGGGCAGCTTTAATACGTCACTTGTCAGCACGAAAGAGAACGACCCGTTATACGGCACGCGGTCTTCGTTATAGCCCTGCACGACGTCGATTGCCTGTATATTCATGGTTTGGTTTGTGGCATGTGTTCTAAGGTTGGCAAGATCGACTTTATTATAAAGGTTGATGGTGACGATATACTGCGTCGCGGCGCCGCCAATTGGCGCGGGTATGGTATAAACATTGTTAGTGGCGATGAGATGGGTGCTGGTGTTGCCGTATTTTAACATAACCTCCATCAGCGAAGCGTTCACGCCGGAGGCCAGCTGCACCTTGAATTTAAAATCGGTGTACTCGGGTACGTTATGCATCCAGATGGGATAAACGACATCGGACTCGTTGGTGATATGATACAGGCTGCTGTTATCGAATGTTACGGAATAATTGGCCGCCCGCGCTTTTTTAGAAAAACCAAAAAGGCAGATAAACGCCGCCGCAACCGCGATAAGACCAAAAACGCGTTTTTTAAATGTATAGCCAAGAGCAAATCCGCCCATTTCCTCACCATCGCCTTTCCAATCGACAACCTGATGCTTTGCGTCTAAAAAAAACTTTCGTTTAGGGTATTATACCATATGAACGAAGCGGATATGGTATAATCCGCGCGTGTGCGTTTCGTCTGAAAGACGAAAAACCGCACGCGCATAAAACCAACGTATAATAACCGCTTTGCGGCTATTATAGCATAAACCGCGCGCGAGCCGCACTACGGTACGCAATGTTATACTATATATCGGTTAAATTTCTGTGAAACATTAATAAATTCGCGCATACGGGTTGCCGCTATATATACGTTTATTCATTTGACAGCGCGGGGGAGCCTTGTTAAACTATTCAACAGAGCGTAGAAACTTACATATTGCGTGAGGGGGCCATGAAAAGAGCGCGCAGGCGGCAATATGCAACCACACATGTTGCGCAGCGTAAAAGATATAAAAGCAAACAAAACGGCGTGAAAAAAGGGGTTTTTGGCAGGGTTCTTACCGGGCTTGAAACTGCGGCCCGGTTTGTGCTGAGCGTTATACTGGCGCCCTTTGTGGCGCTGGGGTCATTGCTACGAAAGAAAAAGACGCCGCCCGACGACGGCGCGGCCGGAGCCCGGCCCATCGTGCCCGGCGGGTCAGGCGGGCCGCAACCAAAACGCGCAAAACCCGGCCTTGGTTTTGGCGGCGTTGCTTTGCTTACGGGCGTGGTGTTGAGCGCGGGCTTCTTTTGCTGGGCAAGCTTTTGGTTTGATACGGCGAAGAACGTAAGCGTAAATATCAACGGGCAGATACGGCACATCAAAACCACCGCTCAAACGGTGGAAGAACTGTTTTCCCGCAACAGCATAACCACGCTGCATGACGATATCTTAAGCCATCCGCTTGAAAGCGAATTGGACGACGGCATGGAGATTGAAGTTACCAGCGCCTTCCCCGTGGCGGTAGCCAGCAAAGGCGAGGTAACCATACTGCAGATGCATGAAGGCAGTGTCGGTGAGGCGCTGGCGCTTGCGGGCATAGACTATGACAGCGACGACGAAATCACGAGATTGACGTATGAGGACGTTATGCCCGGCATGCATATACAGCATATCGAAGTGGTGATGGAATATGAGACGAAGCAGGAAGTGATCGAATACAAAGAAGAAGAGATCAAGGACGACAGCAAATATGTGGGCAACGATACCATCAAGGTGGCCGGGAAAGATGGTGAGCAGCGCATTGTGCGCAGGCTTGTTTATAAAGACGGGGTGCTGTCCTCGCGCGAGATCATGAACCAGATTATATTGAAAGAGGCCGTAGACGAAGTAAAGGTCGTCGGCACGAAGATACGCTACCAGACCAAACTGACAGGCGACACACGCGTGTGGAAGGCCGCCCCAACGGACAGCGAGATCAAAAAAACGCTCGTGGCCACCGAAATAACGGCCTATACGCACACCGGCAGGCGCACGGCGACCGGCCGCTGGCCGCGGGTGGGCTATGTGGCGGTGAACCCCAATGTGATACCCTACGGCACGCGGTTGTATATACCGGGCTACGGGTATTGCACCGCGCAGGATACGGGGGCGTTCCGCCATGAGGAAAACGGCATGAAAAACCAGATAGACCTGTTTATGGAGACGGAAAAGGAATGCCGCAGTTGGGGCCGCAAGCGCAATGTGACCATATACATTTTAAAATGAGGCGAACGGATAAAAACAAAATGAATATGGGCCGGGCGCAAACCATGGCGCCCGGCTTTGCGCATACGCTTTTGAGCGCGCGGGGCGTAAAGGAAAGGTTGGCGGCGTATGGTATCAAGCCCAACAAGGCGTTGGGGCAAAATTTTTTAATCGACAGAGCGGCGCGGGATATGATGGCGCAAAGCGTGCCGCAGGGCATGCCCGTATATGAGGTTGGCCCGGGTCTTGGCGCCTTCACCGAGGCGCTGGCGGACGGCGGGCGCCGGGTGTTCGCCTTGGAAAAGGACGCAGGTATGGCGCGATTGTTAAAGGATACCCTGACTGCGGAGGGGTTGGAGATTGCCCATGGCGACGCGCTCAAATACCCCTTGCGGGAAGTGTATATGCGCTTTGGGCAAAAACCGTTTTATGTGGCGGGCAACCTGCCCTATTACATCACCAGTAATTTTTGTATGCGCGTGCTGGCTTCCCGTCTGCCGGTGAAGGGTATGACGCTATTGTTGCAGCAGGAGGCCGCCGCGCGCTTTTTCGCCGGGCCAGGCTGCCGGGAATATGGCCCGCTTGCGGTGCTGACGGCATGCGCGTATAAAGCCGGGCGGCTCTTTGCGCTGGGGCCTGAAAGCTTTTACCCAGGGCCAAAAGTACAATCCGCCGCGATAACGTTATATGGCGACGCGGCCCATGTGCCGCCGGATCTGCCGCGCTTTTTGGCGGGCGCCTTTGCCATGCGCAGAAAAACGCTGTGCAACAACCTGTTTGCCATGGGCTATGGCCGCGAAGCGGTATATGCGGCGCTTGGGCGCACGGGGCTTAAAACGGATATCCGCGCCGACGCCATGGATGCCGCGGCTTTAATAACATTGTTTGAAACGCTGGGTGGGGTATAGCAACGCCGTTTTTGCGAAGCCTCATTTATAAAAGTCTCATTCGTTATCCGGAAGAAGCCTGTTTAAAATCTCCCGGTAGATGCCCCCGGCCTCCTTGGGCCAGTTTGCCGCAGCGCGTTGCGCAAAGGCGGCGCCGGGCGTTTGCAGCGAGATCGTCAGTATCTGCGCGTTGTTATCCATCAGGCGCAATATCACCAAAGCGCCGCCATCCGGCATGGGCGACTGCGTTGCGGAAAATTGCGTATCGCTTTTGAGGGCCGTTTTATTAAGGCCGGCGTATTGCGATAGCTTTTCCTTGATGGAATGAGGGAGCTCGTTTTTAAAAAGCGCGAGAGCATCCTGCCCGTGCGGCGTCACGCAATACCCTTGGCCAAACGCGCATGGCACGGCGGCCACATGGGCGTCCTCTTCCAGTTGGGTGAGGTTGGATTGAAAGTCGAAATACTCCATCCAGCCCTGCTCCGCGAATATGGTATAAAGCCTGCCGCGCGGCAACGCAAAGCCGATTTCATTGAGGAAATACAGCAGCATTAACTTTTGCTTCACATCGCCGTGAGAGAAATACGCCATAGGTTTTGCCTGCTTTTTCTCATGATATTACCGCAAGTATACCATAGCGGACAAACGCTTGCAAAACCCCGCTTGCGCAATTTTTCACTTGCAATTGGGCGCTCATACTGTATAATAGTATATGCGTAGCGGGCGCGTATATTTGGAACAAGGGGTTATAGCTCAGCTGGTTAGAGCGCTACGTTGACATCGTAGAGGTCGTTGGTTCGATTCCAACTAATCCCACCATTAATCCTATGGTGTGCGTGACACCATCTGTTATAAACCCACAAAGTGACGTCGGGAGTGCGCGTCGGGTCGGCAACGGCCACGCCCGATACGGTCGGGAAGGCTTGCGCTACTGTAGCGCTCCCACCTGCCGAGAGGCGGGTGTTATAGCGGGGTGAACGGCACCACGGGATTAAGTTTGTTTGTGTGTTGCGGAATTGTGTAACGGTAGCACCTACGACTCTGACTCGTATTGTCTAGGTTCGAATCCTAGTTCCGCAGCCAGTGAAAACCCCCTGACCATATAGGTTACGGGGTTTTTCTTTTGCAAAAGTGTAGTGAAATTTCGCCACACTTTCACTATACATTGACGTTTTCAAGGTCGTTTGGTATTCTTTTTGCAGGCAAATCTTCCTGTGGATAGAGCGCGGCACAATAAAGTATAGCGAAGTGAAAGAAATCGCTGATAGTATTGGATATAAGCTTAATTGGGAACGTAAAGAATACTATGCATAAAAAATACGCATATAACTATTGAAATGCGCATATATTATGCGTATAACATAAGAAAAGAAAGCAGGGACGCAAGCGCCATGATGTTCAAGGAAATCATAAAGGTCTTGAATGATGATGGATGGCGTGAAGCAGATGGGCGAACAAAGGGTTCCCATGTCCAGCTA
>JAISXK010000081.1 GCA_031270585.1 Clostridiales bacterium
CAAGGTCTGAAGGGGATAACTCCATGCGTCACGCGGAGTTTTATGGTCAAACGGGCAAGAACCAAACCGAGTTGGTGCTTGCCATGCGTCTGGGCGGTTATGGCGATTTGAGCATGGGCGAAGCGTGGTTCAAAAACATATCCATGCAAAAGCTTGATGAGTTGCCCGATAACGCGCTAAGCCTGGAACCCATCGCATACGGCGGCGGCCAAGAGAATAGCGGCGCGCCGGGTTGGGGCGGCATCATGGTGGGCACGTTGCTTTCCGGCCTTTTGCTGGCGCTTGTTTACCGGCGTGTGGTGATCAGGCGGCGGCCGGACGGCGTGAAGATAGCGCGGTCGCAGTTTATACTTGTATTGCTTTTTGCGAATTTGCTGCGCATGGCGCTCTCCATCACGTTCGTGGGACACTCTACGGATATCGCCTGCTTCACGGCCTGGGCTGACGCCATGGCGGAATACGGCCCCGCAGGCTTTTATTACAGCGACATGTTTGCGGATTACCCGCCCGGCTATATGTATGTGCTTTGGCTGTTGGGGTGCGTCAGGCGCCTGCTCTCTTTACCCTATAATGGCGCAGCGTTTGTGTTTCTGGTAAAACTGCCTTCCATCGCGGCGGATATGGTATCGGCCTATCTCATCTATCGCATGGCGAAAAAGCTGGGCGCGCGTGAAGATAAGGCTTTTGCGCTCTTTGGGGTTGTGGCGCTTTTCCCGGCGTTCGCGTTTATATCGGGCGGTTGGGGGCAGATAGACAGCCTGCTCACTCTGTGCCTGATGGGCGTGATGTTGTTGCTTACGGATAAAAAGCTTATTCTTGCGGGAGCGCTGTATGGCTTGGCCATACTTATCAAGCCCCAAGCGCTGATGGCGGGCCCCATACTCGCCGTGGCGTATTTCGCGCCCGTCGCGGGGGAAGCGTACCGGAAGCGGCTTATGAAAACCGCGCTGGCAGTGCTGGCGGCGCTTGCCGTAATCGTGGGGCTTTCGCTGCCGTTTATGCCGCCGGGCGACATAGCCGGTACGCCGCGCTGGCTGATGGAAAAATACTTTTCCACCGCCACATCCTACCCTTATGCAAGCGTAGAGGCGTTTAATTTCTTTGCGCTGCTGGGCGGCAATTGGCAAAGCATCGACGCCTCACCCTTCCTCTTTGATTATAACACCTGGGGCGTCATATTCATTGCGGCAAGCGTTATTGCGGCGGCGGCGCTGTATGTGTTTACCTATAAAAAGAACGCCAAAGGCGCGCTGCTGATTTCGGCGGCCTTCCTGTTGGTGTCGCTGTTTATTATGGGGCCGTATATGCACGAGCGCTATATCTTCCCCGCCATACTCATGCTGCTGGCGGCGGGGCTTTACTATAATGATAAAAGGCTTTTTGGCATAAGCTTCTACTTTTCCGTCACATTGTTATTCAATGCCCTTTGCGCCATGTATATTGTTGATCATCAGGAGCAACGCGGCGAATTTTATGATCTTTTGGTGTTCATAGGCTCGCTGGCAAGCGTGGCGGGGTTTGGGTATTTTATATACCTCTGCGTTGATATTCTGCGGGGCGGGAAAAAAGAGACGGCGCTTTTTGCGGCGGGGGAAGAACCCGCGCGGGCGCATCCTCCCGCGCGGGACGCGGATATGCCGGAAGAGCCCCTTATGCAAACCGGGCTTTATGAAAAGCGGCTGCTCTTCACCGGGCGGGATACGCTATACTGCGTTGTCTTAACGGTCGTATACGCGTGTTTTGCGCTTTTTAATCTGGGCAGTCTTTCAGCGCCTGAAACCAACTATGTGAGCGATACGCCCGGTGAAACCGTGCGCGTAGCGTTGCCTGAGAGCACCCAATTATCCGAGCTCTGGGTGTTTGGTAACATTGCCGAGGGCAGCGCGCTCATTACCGCCGGCGGGGGGGAGGAACTGGTTTTTGAGCAGAAGTACGATGATATGTTCCGCTGGAAGCGCGTGCCGTTTGACGGCGTGACGGTTCCCTGCGACAGCGTAAGCTTCATGACATACGCGGGCGGGCTCAACATAAACGAGGTGGCTTTCTTCGATGACGGCGGCAAATATGTAACCGCCGTGGCGGAGGATGCGGCCGCTGTGCCGCTGTGTGACGAACAGGCCGCCGTGCCGGACACGCCCTCTTATTACAATGGCATGTATTTTGACGAACTGTATCACGCGCGCACGGCCTATGAGCACCTGCACGGCCTGCCCCCTTACGAAAACTCACACCCACCGCTGGGCAAGGTGTTTATCATGCTGGGCGTCGCCGTGTTTGGCATGAACCCGTTTGGCTGGCGCGTTGTGGGCGCGCTCTTTGGCGTGGGCATGGTGCCGCTCGTGTATTGTTTTGGCAAGCGTCTCTTTAAAAAGCCCGCATACGCGCTGCTGACGGCGGCGCTCTTCGCGTTTGATTTTATGCATTTTACGCAAACGCGTATCGCCACCATAGATGTGTTCGGCGTGTTCTTCATCATCATGATGTTCTACTACATGCACCGGTATTATTGCATGAGCTTTTATGCGGATGGGCTTAAGGCGACGCTCAGGCCGCTGGGGTTGGCGGGGTTTTTCTTCGGGCTGGGCGCGGCCAGCAAGTGGATTTGCGTCTACGCCGGCATAGGGCTTGCGGCGCTGCTGCTCTTATCGCTTTTTAAGCGGTATAAAGAATATAAGGCGGCGACGGCCTCAAACGATGAGGCTGCTAAAGCCGCAGTTAAGAACTTCCGGCGGCTCACCGTAAAAACGCTTGCATGGTGTTGTGTGTTCTATATCGCGGTGCCGGCGGTGATCTATATACTGTCCTATACGCCATACTATTTTTCGCAGATGCGCTACGAGCTTGCGGATGTTTGGAATTTTCAGATTTATATGTGGAACTATCATAGCGGACTCACAGCCACGCATCCGTTTCAATCCGCCTGGTGGCAATGGCCGTTTACGCTTCGGCCCATGTGGTATTACATGGGCGACAGCGAGCCAGCCGGCATGATATCCACGCTCACGGCTTCGGGCAACCCCGCCGTGTGGTGGGTGTGCACCATCGCAGCGCTGGCGCTTGCCGTGCGGGCAATAACAAAAAAAATAAAGCGCGCGCCAGGCATGACGATGGCGTTCGCGGGGGTTTTGGCGAATTACCTGCCCTGGGTACTGGTTGGGCGGTGCACGTTTATATACCACTTTTTTGCCACGGTACCGTTTATCATATTCTGCGCGGTATATGCGCTGCGCCATTATGAAGAGCGGGATGAAAAGCTGCGCTGCGTGAAATGGGTGTGGCTGGGTGTATGCGTACTGCTGTTTTTGCTGTTGTATCCGGGCATATCGGGCTTTACAATCCCTATCGGGTACGCAAAAATTTTAAAGTTTCTGCCGGGCGGCGGGTTGATGTATGGAGCGTAGCGCATGAAAAAATACTGGGGGCCAATCAAGCAGTTTATAAAGTTCAACATCGTGGGCATATCCAACACGCTTGTGGATTTTTTGGTGTTCACGCTGTGTACGGGCGTATTGCATATCGCATACATCGCGGCCAAAATGATATCCTACTGCTGCGGAGTGATCAATAGTTACATATGGAATTCCGCGTGGACATTTAAAAAAGAAACAAAACGCACCGGGCGGGAATACGGCCTGTTTTTACTGGTAAACCTCGTATCGCTGGGGGTATCGCTAGGCGCGATGTATATTTGCCGCAACCGGCTTAATATAGAGAGCGATTTTCTATGCAACATCATCGCTATGCCCTTATCCATGGTGGTCAACTTTATGGGCAACAGGCTGTTTGTTTTTCGCGAAGCGGATAAAGCGCGCGCGGGGCGGGAGGATGACGGCGGGGCTTGCCCGCCGGACGATACGAACCAATGAAGGGCGCATAGAGCGCGCTATGCTTAAACGACGAACAGGATAGAACAATTCATGTTGGGGATGGGGAGACGTTATGCTTGCCAATATAGGGAGCTATGGGCTAAGCGGCATCAACGGGTTTGCCGTGCAGGTGCAGGTGGATATTTCAAACGGCATGCCAAGTTATGAGACCGTGGGGCTGCCCGACGCCGCCGTGCGCGAAAGCCGCGAGCGTGTGCGGGCCGCTATCACCAACAGCGGGTTTGCTTTCCCCGTCAACCGCATCACGGTGAATCTGGCCCCGGCGGATATGCGTAAGGAAGGATCGCTTTACGATCTGCCTATCGCCGTGGGCATATTGGAGGCAGCGGGCGTGATACGGCCCGGCGCGGCGGCGGACAGGCTTTTTATCGGCGAACTGGGGCTGGATGGCGGGGTGCGTCCGGTTTCCGGCGTGCTGCCCATGGTGATAGACGCCTACGCAAGGGGGTGCGGCCACATTATCGTGCCCGAGGATAACGCCGGCGAGGCCGCCTATATAGCGGGCATGCGGGTGATACCCGTGCGCTCGTTGCGCCAGGTGGTGGAAGGGCTGCGCGGCGAAGATACGCTG
The DNA here is from genome assembly GCA_031270585.1 of Clostridiales bacterium. Taxonomy (GTDB): domain Bacteria; phylum Bacillota; class Clostridia; order Christensenellales; family CAG-138; genus JAISXK01. The sequence goes on from JAISXK010000081.1 coordinate 4,459, forward strand.
GAAGCGTGCCCCGCGCGGGCGTGGGATCAGGCAAGCGTCACCTACGGCGCGGATTTCAGCGACATCAAAGGGCAGCAGGGGGCCAAGCGCGCGGCGGAAATCGCCGTGGCGGGCGGTCATAACCTGCTGCTGATAGGTACGCCCGGCGCAGGCAAAACCATGCTCGCGAGAAGCATACCTTCCATACTGCCCAATTTGGCGTTTGAAGAAGCGCTGGAGATTACAAAAATACATTCCATCGCGGGGCGCACGAAGCGCAGCGGGGGAATTATCGCCGAACGGCCGTTTTGCGCGCCGCATCACGGGGCGTCGGCTGCGGCGTTGATAGGCGGCGGGGCAAACGCGCTGCCGGGCGAAATTTCGTTGGCGCATTTTGGCGTGCTGTTTTTGGATGAGTTCCCCGAATTTAAAAGGGACGTGCTGGAAGCGCTGCGCCAGCCCATGGAGGACGGGGTGGTGACGATTACGCGCGCCAACGCCAGCGCGACATACCCCGCCAACTTCATGCTGGTGGCGGCCATGAACCCCTGCCCCTGCGGCAACCATGGCTCCCGCGTGGCGGCGTGCGCCTGCACCGCGCACGCGATTGCGCGCTACCAGGGCCGCATAAGCGGGCCCTTGCTGGATCGTATAGATATGCACGTGGAGATGACCGAGGTGGGTTATGGCGAGATCACCGGCAAGGCGGCGGGGGAGCGTTCAAGCGTTATACGCGAGCGCGTAAACCGCGCGCGGGATATACAGCGGCGGCGCTATGAGGGGCAAGGCGTTTACTTCAACGCGCAGTTGGGCAATACCGGGATCAAGAGGTATTGCGCGCCGGATCACCAATCTAACATGCTTTTAAAAGAGGCGTTTTGCAAGTTGAACCTGAGCGCGCGCGCATACAGCCGCATATTAAAGGTGGCCCGCACCATAGCGGATTTGAACGACGAAACGAACATCACGCCCGCCGATATCGCCGAAGCCATACAATACCGCAGTTTGGATAAGCATAGCGCGCAAATTTGAATTCGATTTACATTTACGCGCCATGCCCCGGCATTGCCGATAAGCGCAAGGGGAGGTAGCTATGAAAACATACACACCGCTCGAAAGAAGCTATATATGGCTGCATAATGCCGCACGCAACCGGACGCAGTTGTTTGAGCAGGTGTACGCGTTGATTCCTGATTTAAACAAAGCGTTTGCGCTTGCAAAGGCGCGCAGGTTGCCGCCGCTGCCGTCGGGCGGCGAGGAAGCTTTGAAGCGCTTATATGACGCCGCGAGCGAGGCTTATATAGATGAGACCATCACCTGGCTGGAAAAAAACCAAGCGCATATCATAATTCGCGAAAGCGAAGAGTACCCCCCTTTATTAAAAGAGATTAAACACGCGCCGCCGTTGGTGTATGTAAAGGGCAAATTGAACCCCGGCATGCGGTTGCCTATCGCGATGGTGGGCATGCGCAAAAGCACGCAGTATGGCGAAAAGGTAACCCGGCACTTGGCGGGCGAGCTTGCGCGAAGCGGCGCTACGATTATATCCGGCATGGCATTGGGTATAGACAGCCACGCCGCCTGGGGCGCGCTGGAGGCCGAAGGCGGCACGGTAGCGGTGTTGGGCAGCGGCATCGATGTGATTTACCCCGGCGAGAACGCCGGGCTGTATTACAAAATAGCCGAAAGCGGGGCGGTAATATCGGAGTTTTTGCCGGGAACAAAGCCGTTGCGCGCCAATTTTCCGCAGCGCAACCGCGTGATCAGCGGGCTGTCGCTGGGGGTCGTTGTCGTAGAGGCGGCGGAGCGCAGCGGCACAACGATCACGGCCAACTATGCGCTGGAACAAAACCGCGATGTGTTCGCGGTGCCCGGCCGCATTACGGATAAATCGAGCGTCGGCCCCAACGGCATGATACAGCGCGGCGAAGCAAAGCCGGTATACTGCGCGGCGGATATACTCTGCGAATATGGCGCGTGCCCCGCGCCTGTGCGTCCGATGGCGGATATCGATTTATCCGCTCTTTCGCCGTTTGAAGGCTGCATTGTGCAGGAATTAAAAAAGGGCGAAAGGAATGCCGACGAGTTGTGTGAAATTTTGTCGGCCCCGGTGCAGCAGGTAAATTCTTGCTTGACATCCTTACAGTTTTCAGGAATAATTAAGCAGTTACCCGGACGGGTTTTTGGTTTATAAGAAGAAATAAGCCGTTTGGCGCATCGTTCCTGCTGTTGCCGGCGTCCAAGGCCCTGTCTGAAGGACGGGGTTTCTTGCAGGCGAGGGTTCGCGATGGGGTTACGGCGGCTTTTTTTCGATGGAGGGGTAAATACTTGGCGGATAATCTGGTGATCGTAGAATCGCCTGCGAAAGCGAAAACCATAGGTAAATTTTTAGGATCGAAGTACAAGGTAGTTGCATCCAACGGCCATGTGCGCGATTTGCCGAAAAGCCAGTTGGGTGTGGATGTGGAGGATCACTTCAAGCCCAAATACATTACGCTGCGCGGCAGGGGCGAGGTGCTCGAAAAGATCCGGCGCGAAGCGAAAAACGCGAAAAAGATATATCTCGCCACCGACCCTGACCGTGAGGGCGAGGCTATTTCATGGCATCTTGCGCAGATTTTAAAGCTGGATGATACAAGTGCATGCCGCATCGTATTCAATGAGATAACGGCTTCCGCCGTCAAGAACTCCATCAAGGGCGCGCGCAGCATCGATAAAAGGCTCGTGGACGCACAGCAGGCCAGGCGTATACTCGACAGGCTGGTTGGCTACAAGATCAGTCCCATACTGTGGGCAAAGGTGCGCAAAGGGCTTTCCGCCGGTCGCGTGCAGTCGGTGGCGACGCGCATCATCTGCGACCGCGAGCAGGAAATTATGGATTTCAAGCCTGAGGAATATTGGGTAATTACCGCGTTATTGCTGGATAAAAAGAGCAAATCCCAAAAAACATTCGAGGCCAGGTTTTACGGTTTTGAAGGCAAAAAGGCCGATATCAGGGACGAAGCCGCGGCAAACGCCGTACTTGCGCGCGCCGGTGGGTCACATTTTGTAGCCACCGATGTAAAGATAGGCCAGCGCACGCGCCACGCGGCGCCGCCGTTTACCACAAGCAGCCTGCAGCAGGAGGCGTCGCGCAAGCTGGGCTTCACCACAAAACGCACTATGATGGTTGCGCAGCAGTTGTATGAGGGCATTGAGCTTACCGGCAAGGGCGCCACGGGTCTTGTAACCTACATCCGCACCGATAGTGTGCGTGTGGCCACCGAGGCCCAGGCGGAAGCGCGCGCGCATATCGCGGCGCAATACGGTGAAAAGTATGTGCCTGTCAAGCCCAACGTGTATAAGGGCCGCAGCAACGCGCAGGATGCGCATGAGGCCATACGCCCCACGTCGCTGGCGAATATGCCCGCTTCCATTAAAACGAGCCTGAGCAACGATCAGTATAAGCTTTATAAAATCATATACGAGCGCTTTCTCGCGAGCCAGATGGCGAATGCGCTTTATGAAACCAATACCGCAATGTTTGACGCGAACGGCGCCACGTTTCGCGCGCAGGGCGTGCGCACGCTTTTCGATGGGTTTACGGTGATCTATACCGAAGGCCGCGACGACGCGCAAGAAAAGGAGGTCGTTTTGCCGCAGATCGAAAAGGGCGGCGTGTTCGACGCGCAATCCATCAACAGCGAGCAGAAGTTTACACAGCCGCCACCGCGCTTTACCGAGGCGTCGCTTGTGCGTACCTTGGAAGAAAAGGGCATAGGCAGGCCCAGCACCTATTCGCCCACCATATCCACCATTATCGACCGCGGGTATATCATGCGTGAAAAAAAGCAGTTGGCGCCCACCGAGCTTGGTTTTGTGGTAACGCAATTGATGAAGGAAAACTTTGAAAATATAGTGGACGTGGCCTTTACCGCCAATATGGAGGAAAAGCTGGACGATATCGAAGAGGGCTCCGCCACCAGCGAGGCGGTATTAAAGGATTTTTACCCCCCCTTTATACACACGGTGGAGGAAGCCGACGCCAGGATTGAAAAGGTGAATATACCCGACGAGGTATCCGACATACCCTGCGAAAAATGTGGGGCCATGATGGTATATAAGACGGGCAGGTTCGGCAGATTTCTGGCGTGCCCCAATTTCCCTGATTGCCGCAACACAAAGCCCATCATAGAAAGGATCGGCGTGCCCTGCCCCGATTGCGGCGCCGCGCTGATCAAGCGCAAATCAAAGCGCGGCAAGGTGTTTTACGGCTGCGAAAAATATCCGGATTGCAAGTTCGTATCCTGGGATAGGCCGGCGGCCGGGCGCTGCCCCAATTGCGGCGCGCTGATGGTGCAAAAGATGGGGCCCAAGGGCAGCTATGTTGCCTGCACCAGCAAAGAATGCGGGCATGTGCTGCGTAACAGGAAGGAAAATGAGGATGCCGTATGAACGCCCCGTCACCGTAGTGGGCGCGGGCTTGGCGGGCGCCGAGGCGGCCTATCAGTTGGGTGGACGCGGCGTGCCTGTGCGGCTTATCGATATGAAGCCCCACAAAAAAACGCCGGCGCACCAAAGCGACGACTTTGGCGAGCTTGTATGCTCTAATTCCCTGCGTTCCGACCGCACGCAAAACGCCGCCGGCCTTTTAAAAGAAGAGCTGCGGCGTTTTCGTTCGCTGGTCATGCGCGCGGCGGACGCTACCCGCGTGCCGGCCGGCGGCGCGCTCGCGGTGGATCGGGCGGGTTTTTCCGCGTACATCACCGAAGCAATCAAAAACGAACCCCGTATCGAGGTAATAGGCGAGGAGGTAACCGCGCTGCCGGACGCCCCCGCAGTCATTGCCACGGGTCCGCTCACCGCCGGCGCGCTTTTTGAGGATATCGAAAGCAACATTGCGCCGGGGCTGCATTTTTATGACGCGGCGGCGCCCATCATAGTAAAAGAAAGCATCGATATGGGGGTGGCGTTTTACGCCTCGCGCTATGGGCGCGGTGAGGATTATATCAACTGCCCTATGACAGAGACGGAATACCGCGCGTTTTATATGGCGCTTATTGCTGCAAAACCGGCAAAGCTGCACGGCTTTGAAACCCCGCGCGTATTTGAAGGCTGCATGCCGGTAGAAGTTATGGCAAAGCGCGGCGAACAAACGCTGGCGTTTGGCCCGCTAAAACCCGTGGGACTGACAGACCCGCGCACGGGCGGGCGGCCCTACGCCGTGGTGCAACTGCGGCAGGACGACGCAAACGGCGTGTTGTATAATATGGTGGGCTTTCAAACAAATTTAACGTTCCCCGAGCAGCGGCGGGTGTTTCGCATGATACCGGGGCTAAGTGGCGCCGCGTTTGCGCGCTATGGTGTCATGCATCGCAACACGTTTTTGCCCTCGCCCGGCATATTGGGCATGGATTATAGCGTGAAGCGCATGCCGGGGCTGTTTTTCGCGGGGCAGATCACCGGCGTGGAAGGGTATGTGGAAAGCGCCGCGAGCGGGTTTGTGGCCGCTATCGGCATGCACCGCTTTTTAAACGGCCTGCCGCCGCTTGATTTTACGCGCAAAACGGCCACAGGCGCGCTGGCGCGGTATGTATCGGAGTATGCGGGAGGTGATTTTCAGCCCATGAATATCAATTACGGCATTATGGAAGGGTTGGATGGGCCATTTTTAAACAAAGCCCGGCGTTATGAGGCCATGGCGGCCCGCGCGCTTGCAATCGTTGCTGAACTGCAAAAGATTTGTTAAGCATAGCGCGTCAATCCGATCCCGCCTGAAACGGCTGATTTCGGGCTGCTTCTTTGCCGTCATCGGCAGAGATCGCCGGCTATGCATTACCTGCGTGCCATTTGAACCGAAAGGATGATATCGTATATGGAATTAACGGGAACGACCATAGTCGCCGTCAAGCGTGACGGCGTTTGCGCCGTCGCGGGCGACGGCCAGGTTACCATGAATAAGGCCACCATCATGAAAAGCACCGCCAAAAAGGTGCGCAGGCTTTACCACGATAAGGTCGTGGTGGGGTTCGCAGGATCGGTGGCGGATGCGTTTTCGCTCTGCGAGCGTTTTGAGGCCAAGCTGGAACAGTTTGGCGGAGGGCTGATGCGCGCCGCAGTATCGCTCGCGCAGGAGTGGCGCGGCGATAAGGCGCTGCGCCAGTTGGAGGCGCTTTTGATCGCGGCCAATAAGGATGATCTTCTTATTATCTCCGGCACGGGCGAAGTGATCGATCCCGACGACGGCATTGCCGCGATAGGCTCCGGCGGCATGTACGCGCTGGCGGCGGCCAAGGCGCTTAAAGAGAACACCGGCCTTGGCGCAAGGGAGATTGCCGAGCGCGCGCTTAAGATCGCTGGGGATATCTGCGTGTTTACGAACGGCAATACCGTGGTGGAAGAAGTATAGGCGCGGCAAATTGCCCTTTGGCGGGGCAATGATGACAACGAAGGGGCGTAAAAAATCTCGCGGGGCCGGCGGCGAAACATAATAACCAGAAAGGCAAAAGCATATGCTCACACCAAAACAGATTGTAGACGCATTGGATAAATATATAGTTGGGCAGGATAAAGCAAAGCGCGCCGTGGCGATCGCTTTGCGCAACCGCTACCGCCGCAGCAAGCTTAGCGAAGAACTGCGCGAGGAGATCACACCCAAAAATATCATCATGATAGGGCCTACGGGCGTGGGCAAAACCGAAATTGCGCGCAGGTTTGCGAAGCTGGTGGACGCGCCGCTTATAAAGGTGGAGGCCACCAAGTTTACCGAGGTGGGCTACGTGGGGCGCGATGTGGATAGCATGGTGCGCGACCTTGTGGAGGCGTCCATACGCCTGTGTAAGGCAAGCCGTATGGAAAACGTGCGCATGATGGCGGAAACTGCGGCGGAGCAGCGCCTGGTGGATTTGCTTGTGCCGTTGCGCAAAAGCGAAAGCAAAGTGAACCCTATGGCGGAAATCCAACGCATGCTGGGCATGGGGCAGCAGCCCAAAGAGCCCGAACCGTCCGAGGAAGAGAAAAGGACAAACTTTACCCGGCGCGAAACCGTGCTTGCCCAGTTGCGCGCGCAACGGCTGGAGGATGAAATTGTAGAGATAGAGGTAGAGGAAAAGAGCCCCGGCAGCGACGCCATGATCGCCATGGGCATCGATATCAGCACAAACGATATACTGGGCAGCATTTTCCCTAAAAAGAAAAAGAAGCGCAAGGTAGCGGTGCGCGAAGCCCGGCGCATACTGGTGCAGGAGGAAAGCGACAGGCTCATCGATATGGATGAGGTCACCCGCGAGGCAATCGAAAAGGCCGAACAGGATGGCATTATATTTATAGATGAGATCGATAAAATCGCAAGCCCGCGCGGCGGAACCGGCGGTGGGCCCGAGGTTTCGCGCGAGGGCGTGCAGCGCGATATTTTGCCCATTGTGGAAGGATCGACCGTCAGCACGAAATACGGGCCGGTTAAGACCGATTATATACTTTTCATCGCGGCGGGCGCTTTCCATGTGGCCAAGGTGGAGGATCTTATACCCGAGCTGCAGGGCCGCTTTCCCATCCGGGTAGAGCTCAACGCTTTGACGGAGGAGGATTACCGGTGCATATTGACCCAGCCGGAAAACGCTATCACCAAGCAATACGCGGCGTTGCTGGGCGCGGACAACGTGCTGCTGCAGTTTGAGGAGGACGCGCTCAACGAAATTGCGCGCTATGCGCATATAGCAAACGAAACAACCGAGAATATAGGCGCGAGGCGGCTGCACACCGTGATGGAAACGCTGCTGGAGGATATATCCTTCAACGCCGGCGGCGATTACCCCGATGTGAATTTGAATATCGACGCCGCGTATGTGCGCGATCGCATGGCACAGGCGCATGTGGATACCGATTTGCGCAAGTATATACTATAGTATACGCGGCGCTGCGGTATGCCCGATTTTTCTTGCGCTTTATAAACCATCCATGCTATAATGCATTCTGGCTATCATGGATACCTGTAAATGACACACTTTCGCGGATTTGCCGATTCGTTCCGTTTTTTTAAGGATATCAGGCAAATGTGAAGCGAGAGGAGGAAAAACGAAGGAGGTTACGTTTATTATGTCCGTCATTTCTATGAAACAGTTGCTGGAGGCCGGCGTTCACTTTGGCCACCAAACCCGCCGTTGGAACCCCAAGATGAAAGAGTATATCTTTACGGAGCGCAACGGCATCTACATCATTGATCTGCAAAAAACCGTTAAAAAGATTGAAGAAGCGTATTATTTCATTCGCGATGTTGTGCAAAACGGAGACAGCGTGCTGTTTGTGGGCACCAAAAAGCAGGCGCAGGAATCCATCGAGCAGGAGGCCAAGCGCTGCGAGATGTTTTATGTAAACCAGCGCTGGCTGGGCGGCATGCTCACCAACTTTAAAACCATACAGGGCCGCATCGGCAAGCTGCGCAAGATCGAGCAGATGGAAGCGAGCGGCCAGTTTGAGCTGTTGCCCAAAAAAGAAGTCATTAAGCTGAACCACGAGCGCGATAAGCTCGAGCGCAACCTGGGCGGCATTAAGGATATGAAAAAGCTTCCCGGCGCGCTTTTCGTGGTGGATCCGCGCAAGGAGCATATCGCGAGCCTTGAGGCGCGCACACTCAAAATCCCCATCGTGGCCATTGTGGATACGAACTGCGACCCCGACGAGGTGGATTATATCATCCCCGGTAACGATGACGCCATACGCGCGGTCAAGTTGATTGCCGCCAAGATGGCCGACGCGGTATTAGAAGGAAAACAGGGCGAGCAAATGAGCGACGGCACCGAAGGCGAAGCCGGGACGAACGACGCTGACGACAATTTCTAAGCGAAGGAGAGAGACAGACATGTTTACCGCGAAAAATGTTATGGAACTGCGCGAGATGACGGGCGCCGGCATGATGGATTGCAAAAAGGCGCTGACCGCGTGCGATGGCGATATGGAAAAGGCAAAGGATTTTCTGCGCGAAAAGGGGCTTGCCGCCGCCGCGAAAAAGGCTGGGCGCATTGCGGCCGAGGGCGTTGTGGGCAGTTGCCTGCAGGACAGTAAAATCGGCGTATTGGTTGAAGTTAACTGCGAAACCGACTTTGTGGCCAAGACAGATGATTTCAACGGCTTTGTAAAAACCGTCGCGGCGCATATCGCCGGCAGCAAACCCTGTGATGAGGCCGCGCTGATGGCGCAAACGGTGGCCGACGAGGGCAAGACCATAGACCAGCTACTCAACGAGACCGTGGCCAGAATTGGCGAGAAGATACATATCCGCCGCTTTACGCGCTATGAGTTAGGCCAGGGGGAGCGGCCTCACGGCGTTATCGACACCTACATCCATATGGGCGGCAAAATCGGCGTACTGCTGGAGATGAATTGCGTCGATGCCGCCACCGCGCAAAATGCCGCGTTTAAAGGGTTCGTGCATGACGTGGCGCTGCATATCGCCGCCGCGAAGCCCACATACGTAGCGAGGGAGGATATTTCGCCGGAGACCGTCGAGTATGAGATGAACATACTGCGCGCCCAGATCAAGGCCGAGGATAAACCCAAGCCCGACAACATCATCGAGAAGATGATGGCCGGCCGTATCGAAAAATTCTACAAGGAGGTTTGCCTGTTGGAGCAGCCCTGCGTGAAGAATACCGATATGACCATCACGCAAATGCTAAACGAACTGGGCAAGAAGTTGGGCGATACCCTTTCGGTCGCCCGCTTTACAAGGTTTGAGATGGGCGAGGGCCTGCAAAAGCGCAAGGATAACTTCGCGGATGAGGTCATGAGCCAGGTGAAATCTTAAATCTTAAAGCTTAAAACAAAATGGAATTACAATACTTTGATGGCGTCTCCCGGGTGGATGACGCCACCTTTATGCACGACGGCAAATATACCCTCCTTGGGCATCACGCAGTTGCCGACTTTTTTATATATCTCGCAGTGGCGGTGGCATTCCTTGCCTATCTGTGTCACTTCCACAACGCATTCGCCCAGTTGCAGTGTGGCGCCGATGGGGAGCGTGGCCACATCCAACCCCTCCACGGTGATGTTTTCCGCGAATATGCCGGGCGGCAGATCGCCGGCGCCCAGAGCGCGCATCTTTTCGATGCTGGATACTGAGAGAAGGCTTATCTGGCGGTGCCAACGGCCCGCGTGCGCGTCGCCCGCTATGCCAAAGTCCGCCTGCAAACGCGCTTCATCCACGGGCTGCTTGATAACGCCCTTTTTGCCGCTTATATTGATGGATACGATACTGGCCATATGTCAGCCTCCGATTCTGCTCATGGTTTTTGTGGGTGAAAAGCCAGCGTCCGCAAACGCATGCTCCGCAGGCTTGTGGTAAATGGCGTTGTATATCGTTTCGCGCAACAGCGCGTCGCCACGCGCTTGCAGAGCGGGCAGCAGCGATACTTCACTGTTGGCGCCTAGACAGGGGCGCAGCATGCCGTCGCTCATAACGCGCACCCGGTTGCAGTTGCCGCAGAACCGGTGCGAGATAGGGCTGATAAGCCCGATGCGGCCCATATGCCCGGCGATGCCGTAATCGGATGAAGGCTGGCCGGGGTAGCGGGGGGGCAGAGGCGTCAAATAAGGGCGCGCGGCGAGTATTTCATCATTGGGCACGCGCTTATGCGTATGCGTGCCGTCGCCCATGGGCATTAGCTCGATAAAGCGCATATCAAGCGGCCTGCTTTTGGTAAGGGCGATAAAATCGTCGATCTCATCATCGTTCACGCCGCGCATGAGCACGGCGTTTAGCTTGAGCGGCAACAGTCCCGCCGCGATGGCTTCGTCTATGCCCGCGAGCACGGAACTCAGGCTGCCGCCGCCGGTTAGATGGCGGTATTTGTCCTCATTGAGGGAATCGATACTGATGTTGAGCCGGGTGAGCCCCGAGGACTTGAGCGCGGCGGCGATGCCGGGCAATTGCTGCGCGTTTGATGTGAGCGTGACTTCTGCAATGCCGGGCGTTTGGCGCAGCGCGCGTATGATGGCGGCGACATCCCGCCGCAATAGCGGTTCGCCGCCGGTAACGCGTATTTTGGAGACGCCAAGGCTCGCCATGACGGCGGCGATACGCGAAAAATCCTCAACCGCAAGCTCGGCCTGTTTGGGGCAGTCGCCCTCTGCGGCGCGGCAATACGCGCACCTGAGCGTGCAGCGCTCGGTGATGGATACTCTAAGATAATTGATGGAACGCCCATATTGGTCAATCATACGGTTTTTGCAGCCCAAAGGCCCGAGTGGCCGCCGCTTTTTTCAAGTAGGCGTATGTTTTCTATGGCCATGCTGCGGTCTATCGCCTTGCACATATCATACACCGTCAGCGCCGCCACGGACGCCGCAGTGAGCGCTTCCATCTCTATGCCGGTTTTGTACGTGGTATGCGCAAAAGCCACAATGCGGAGACAATCCGGCGGTTGGGGCGTGATGTCGATGGTTACGCTGTCTATGGGGATGGGGTGGCAAAGCGGTATCAGCGCCGCAGTTTGTTTGGCGGCCAATATGCCGGCTATGCGCGCGGCGGCTATGGCGTCCCCTTTTTTGAGCGTGCCATTTTGCAGCGCATCCAGCGTGGCGGGCCGCATGCGCATAGTGGCGCAGGCCGTGGCGGCGCGTGCGGTGACGGCCTTATCGCCCACGTTTACCATATACGCTTCGCCTTTGTCGTTGAGGTGTGTAAACTCCATACTGCCTCCGCATGGTCAACGCGCGCTATGCCTGGGCGGTTTTGCCAGGCAAACCACGGTTTGAGCGAGTGATTTTTAAAACACAATCCATTTTACAGTATAACGCCTTGCTCTGTGTTTGGCAAATGGTTTGAGCCCCTTGGGCATAAGACATAAGGCTTTTCTATTGTTCGGGATACTATGTTCTGCTATAATGGCAACAGATTGGGAGGGGTGTATATGTATACGCGGGTATTGCTAAAATTGAGCGGCGGAGCGCTCGGCACGAAAGATGAACTCATCAGCGGCGAAATGCTGTGCGGCGTGGCCGGTCAATTGATGGCGCTGCAGGCTATGGGGGTAAAAGTCGGCGTGGTGTTGGGCGGCGGCAACATCCTGCGCGGGCGCGCGGCTAAAACCATGCAGCGCAACCGTGCGGATCAATTAGGCATGCTTGCTACCGTCATCAACGCCCTTGCCCTGCAAGATACCTTGCTGAACATGAGGGCCGGATGCACCGTGCTTTCGGCGGTTGAAATGCCGCGTTTTTGCGATACATACACCTACCGGGGGTTGGAGGCCGCGCTGGAAGCGGATAAAATCGTCATATTCGCGGCAGGCACGGGGCATCCGTTTTTTAGCACCGATACCACGGCCGCGCTGCGCGCGGCACAGATGGGCGCCGAGATTATGCTGCTTGCCAAGAACATCGACGGCGTGTATTCCGCCGATCCCAAACTTGACCCAAACGCCATACGTTACGATACGCTTACCCCGGAACAGGTTTTATCTGAACGGCTCAGGGCCACGGATCTTACCGCCATCACCCTTTGCGACGAGCGGAACATACCCATACTGGTGTTTGGCTTAAATGAAAAGGACGGCATTTTGCGCGCGGTAAAGGGCGAGCGCGTCGGCACGCTGATCAAGCGATAGCATAGATTTTAACTTGTATGGCCGTGCGCTTTCGGGTAGAATGGTATAGGCGCTTACGGCGCGCGAACGATCACGCCGTTGATAGTATGAAGGAGGGTTCATATGGCTTACGAATTGGTTGATAAAGCCCGGGAAAAAATGCACAAAAGTATTTTCGTGCTGCAGCAAGAGCTAAGCGGTCTGCGCGCGGGCAGGGCAAATGCGCAGTTGCTTGACCGTATCATGGTCGACTATTACGGAACGCCCACGCCCATCAACCAAATGGGCAACATAGCCGCGCCCGAGCCCAGAGTGCTGACCATATCCGTGTGGGATCAAAAGGCCATCACCGCCGTGGAGAAGGCCATACAAAAATCCGATATCGGCATCAACCCCTCAAACGACGGCAAGCTGATACGCCTTGTGTTCCCCGAACTTACCGAAGAGCGGCGCAAAGAACTCGTGAAGGTTGTGCGCAAAAAGGGTGAAGAAACCAAAGTCGCCGTGCGCTCCATTCGCAGGGACGCCAACGAGCAAATAAAAAAAGAGCGCAAAAACGGGTTCGTTACTGAAGACGACCAGAAACTGATGGAAGACCGGATTCAAAAGCTGACGGATGACATCATCAAAGAGGTTGACGGTGTGATTGTCATAAAAGAGAAGGAGATACTCGAAGTTTGAGCGTGGATGTACGCGGCTTTGCGCTGGATGAAGCCGTAACGCTGTTGCAACGGCAGGGGTATGGCGTGACGACGCAAGAGGTGCGCAGCAAAAAGGGTCTGGAAGGAAATGAGCGCCGTGTTGTGCGGGTAAAGCTTTTTGAAGATAAAAAAGAAGCCGCGCTCACATACGCGCAGTTTAAAACGGCGGTTGAATAAATACGTATAAAGATATAAGTAAAGCGCGCCGCCGCTTTGCTTATGTTTTTGGCACGCTATGCCAAAGCATAGTACGCCAATCTCAACGGGTAAACCGGGTTTAAGATTGGGTACTATGCTGACGAAAGGCGAAATATGAAGCGATACACCGGGCAGGAGATAAAAAGCATGGGGCTTACCCTTGATCTGCCGCGCCATGTGGGCATTATTATGGATGGCAACGGACGCTGGGCGAGCGCCAGGCTGATGCCGCGGCCCATGGGGCACAGGGCGGGCATGGACGCGCTTCGCGAAGTTATTCGCGTAAGCGCGAACCTGGGGCTGCAAGCGCTCACGCTGTATGC
>JAISXK010000085.1 GCA_031270585.1 Clostridiales bacterium
CCGTCGAGCGGAGCGCGTTGTCTGCCGAAATGAGCCGTCTCAAGGCAGAGGGCGTTATAAATTATCGTAAGAGCCATTTTGAGTTGCTTATCAATTCCCGCGAAAAATAGCGGTTCCGCATATATTTACAAACCGGCTTAATGCGGGGACGCGACGGGACAGGAAAAGATAAACAGCAACTCTACAAAGCGGGGCTTCCCATATCCTACAAACTCCGGCTCTACTCCCAAAGTACTGGAGAAGGTATAATTGAGCAGGGCGATTGATGAATGAACCCGATGAATGAACCCGGGCAAAACAATATTTGACTTCCATTGCGCTTTATCATACCATTAATGCATACACTTTTGTGTGTGTCTGTGTGACGCCTGTATATAACACGAATGGAGAGGGTGCGGCTTTGCGGATTCAATCCAATGTAAACTTTGGCATTGTGCTATTATTGCTTACGATATTGGTGCTGTTTTTAGCGTTGCTGGTTACGCATATAGCCGCCTCGGCGCGGGAGGCACGCAAAGCAAAATACAAGCAGCGGTTGTTTTCCATGGTAGAAAAATTTTCTTCCGGCAATAAGGCCGCTGCGGATTTTGATAAGTTTCAATCGAAAACGGGTATAGAGGTATTCACAGGCGTGCTTTCGGGGGGCGGTGAGGCCCTGTCGCTGATCGTGCGCGATATGGTGATGTATACAGGGTATGACGTCTATATCCGCAAACAGTTGCAAACTACCGATGCGGTATATTGTACGCTTGTAATCAAGCTGGTTGGCGAACTGCGCCTGCAGGGTTGCAGCAGGCAGATTGTGCGGTTTTTATATAATAATACTGATGATACCGATGTGGAGTATGTGGGGTTGATGACGCTTTCTCTTCTGGGCGAAACCAATGAATTGATAAAAATATGCCTGGATAAAAACTTTACGCAGCGGCTTTCCTTCCGTAGCTTAAAAGAAGTATTCAAGCATTTTTCCGGCGATAAGGATGCGTTATGCGCCGCGTTGATTCAGGCGCCGGATAATTACATCAAACGCGTTGCGCTCAACCTGGTAGGCGATAGTGCTGTCGCCGCGCTGACGGATACCGTGGCGGATCTGTTAGACTCCGACGATATGAATATTCTGATAGACGCCATCCGCACGATAGGCCAACTGCAATACAGGCGCGCCGTGCCCCGTTTGACCGGGCTGATGAAGCATGACCGGTGGGAGGTGCGCAATGCCGTTGTGCGCGCGTTAGCGAATATTGATGTAAATGAAAACGCGAGCATCATTATAAACGGCCTGCAGGATTCGGAATGGTGGGTGCGCTATAACGCGGCTATGATGCTGATGGATTGCGTGTATCTGCCAAAAATACAACAGGCTGTCGCTTTGAGCAGTGACAGGTTTGCGGGAGAAATACTTCATTTCGCCATGCAGCGTAAGGCCCTGAAAGGGGGGGCTTGAAATGCGCATCCTGCAAACAATACTTGTTGTCGTCACCATTGCGGCCTTTTTGTATGTAATCATACAATACACCGTGCGGCTTGCGCAACTTGTGTTCGCCGCCGTGCATCTAAACAAGCGTGTGAAGAAGGGGCGCTATTCCGACCACGGTCGTTTTGTAAGCTCAGACAATATGGTGCCGGTATCCTTGCTGGTGCCGGTTTATAACGGCGCGCAAACGGTCGTGCATACCGTGCGCAACCTGTTGTCGCTCAATTTCCCCGAGTATGAAATCATCGTGATCAACGACGGATCGCTGGATAATACGTTGTTGTTGCTCAAGCTTGAGTATGAGCTTGTGAAGGTGCAGCAACCCTTCAGACGGGTTTTGCAGGCATCGGATATTACGGCGATTTATCGTTCGCCGTTGTATGCCGGCCTGATTGTGGTGGATAAGCCCCACGGTGGCAAGGCGGATACGTTAAACGCGGGCATCAATATCTCCAACTATCCCGTATATGCGGTGATAGACAGTGACACCATATTAGAAAAGAATTCTCTGACAAAGCTGATCATGCCGTTTGTAAACTCCTACAAAACCGCATTTGTGGGGGGCATTGTGCGCGTTGCCAGTGAATGGACGCTGGAAAAGCGTCTGATTAAGGGGATGAATATCACCCAAAGTTTTTCGGTATATCTGCAAACCATTGAATACATACGCACATTCCTGTCCGGCCGGGTGGGGATAGACCCGCTGGGCATGCTGCTGATCGTTTCGGGATCGTTCGGTGCGTTCAATAAAAACGCCGTGGTCGACGTAGGCGGGTATTCACGCGAGGCCATAGGCGTGGATATGGATCTCGTGCTACGGCTACACACCGCAACTGTCGAAAAAAACCGCACATACGGTATAGACTTTTTGGAAGAACCCGTTTGCTGCACCAAGGCGCCCGACACCTACGGCCAAACGGTGAAGCAGCGTATGCACTGGCATACCGAGTTGATGGACGTGCTGAAAAAGAGAAAGGATCTTTTATTTAACAAGCGCTACAAACAGCTTGGCAAGGTCAGCATGCCATACTATTGGTTCTTCGAGTATATCTACCCCGTAGCGGAAGCCGCGCTGTATGTTTCTTTGTTACTTTGCTGGTTAACGGGCGCCATACCGGGGCTTGTGGCGCTGAGCATATTTTTAATGGTGGCGCTTTACAGCACTATACTTTCCATGGGCGCGCTGCTGTTGGAGGAGCAATCCATACAAACCACCTCATCCTTTCGCGAGATGATCAAGCTCGTGCTCACCGCGATGGTGGAAAATTTGGGCTACCGCCAAATCAACTGCTTTGCCTGCGTAGTCGCCATGCTGCGCTACAAAAAAAGCAAGGTAAAATTCAGAAAAGCCAACGCCATACACGGGCGCCTGATCGACCCGCCCGCGAAGCGGGTAAGCGCGCCTGCGAAAAAAGCGACGCCCCGCAAGGCTTCCAAGAAACAACAACCGCCGCAAAAAGCCGCCGCATCGCGGATATCCGTTGCGCCTGCCAAAGGGCGGGCCCCTGTGAATGCGGCGAACAGTCCGGGCACGTCGGCGCCGCAAAAAAAAGCTATTGTGCCAGCCGTGCAAAAGAAAAGCTCGGATGACAAAGTGCCAAATAGCGCCGCCGCACCCAAGCGTGGTGCCGCATCCGCAGGGGCGAACGCCGCGAATACGCCTGCCGCCGGGCATGGTGCCAAAGGTGATAGCGGGCACGGCAGAACCCAACAAGAGCATGCCGGGTATGCGTACAAGGAAAACCCCGTAACAATAACGCAAACCCAGTTGGAAGACCACACGCCCGTCTACGCGGCGCGCGCCTCGCAACTCTCTCAGGAAGAGATAGAGAGCATATTGGACGATCAACTCAGCATGCTTTTTGAAAGCTCGCCGCAGGACGACCTTGTTGAAGCGGTTCCCTGCGAAGAGGATTTGGAACGCTTGGAAGACGACAAGCTGGATATGCTGCTTTTAGGCAGTGACAGGAACATATTTGGCGAAAACGAATAAAACTGAATGCATATGTGATGGATTGGCCTTTGCGTGTTCGCCGGTGGATGATTGCATGCCGCCGTGTGCCGCAACCCAGTTTATAAGGATGGTATAAGGGCATGAAGAGAAAGAAAACCGCATTTTTCGTTGCGGTATTTTTACTGGCAATACTCTGTTGTGACACCGCCCTAACGGCAGATTCAATACCACGGGAGGTACTCAACACGCGTGAAAGCGTGTACCGCGTGCAGGGGCAGGATCGGCGCTATATATATCTTTCCACTGCGTTTGTAATTGACAACACGGCGAATGGCACCATACTCGCCACCAATTACCACGTTGCGGAAAATACCAATGAAGAGGATAACGAGATCATATTGCATGATGGTACAAGGGCGCATTTTGAAATTATCGATTACGATGAAGACCATGATACCTGTCTTATAAAAACCGACGAACCGATAGAAAACGCAAAGCCGGTTACGCTGGCCGATGAGGAGCATATTGAAGTGGGCCAGATCGTATATGCGGTGGGTTTCCCGGGGATAGCGGATTATTTTGCGGATTTTCACGTGTACGATTATTTGGATACATCCGTTACGGAAGGCATAATCAGCGCAATTAAGCGCACCACGCTCAACGAAAACAAGCGCACCATGGTTATACAGACCAGCGCCGCGCTAAACGCAGGCAACTCCGGCGGGCCGCTTCTCAACGGTGACGGCGAGGTGGTAGGCATCAACACATTTACCTTTGCCGGATTTAACGATATGCATGGCGCCATCAGCATCATGCATTTGAAAGAGTTGCTGGAAGAAAACGAACTTGCCTATATCTCCGCAGAAAACCTGCCCGAAGAGGCAAAGCGCCCGCAACCGACATCGGCCCCCACGCTTCCGCCTGTTACCAAGCCTGTGATGGCCACGGCGGACGTTGTGGAACGCAATACATGGCTTATGTTCGCATGCTTCGCCATATTTGTGCTGTCGATGGGCATGCTGGCATTCTTTGCGGCCGTCCGCAAAGCGGAAAACGCCCCAGAAGACGAAGATGAGTTGTTAAAAGAGGGCGCAGTATTCGACACCGAAGGGAAGCCAAAAAAACAAAAAAGGCGGCTTTCGGCGTTTTTACATAAGAAGCGGGCGAAAAGTGTGGCTATCGCCATATTTGTTGTGGCTTTGATCGCGGTGATCGCTATCAGCAGTACCATGAATTTCAGCGGCAGGTACGACGCAGCTGTGGCGTATACCAACAGCGGGGATTATACCGCCGCATCGAGTCAACTGGGAAATATCTGGGGATCTTACAAGGATAGCGATATGCTCAAAAAATACATTTCCGCCTGTATCCGTATGGATAACAACAACTATGAAGAGGCAATTTCCTTGTTTGACGGGCTTGGCAACTACCGCAACGCAAAAACAAAGGCGAATGAATGCGCGCTTTTGGCGGCGCAAAAACTATTGGAAACCGGCGATTACGCCGCCGCAAAAGCATCCTTTGAAGCATTGAACGGGTTTGAAGACAGCACATTGCGGGCAAACGAAGCCACATATAGGCTGGCCGTTGCCGCAAACGATTCCTATAAGCAAAATAACGATTTAAAAAGCGCCGCCCAAGCCAAGGCATATTTTCAGGAAATCCCCGGATATGCGGACGCGGATGCGCTTTTGGATACTTTGCAAACGAGCATATATACGCAAAATCAGGCTTCCATAACCAAAATACTCGGTTGGCTGCAATCCTATACATTCCATTACGGCCAAAAGATTGAGAAGGAGCTGCAACAATTATCCGACAGCATGACATTGCTTGAAGGATTTGAGGATACCGATGAACTCATAGAGATACTGGGCGTATTGCAGGATATATCCGACGTGGAGGCATGCTATGAGGAATTGATCGGGTATTGGGATAATGATACGGCCAAAAATATCATATTGAGCAACTACTTTTTGGGCTGCCACCTGCAAGGCTATTGGAAAGGAGAGGATGATAAATATCTCTTCGTCAAGAGCGATCTGGCGCAGCACGGCGAAAGTTATATAGAGGGTTTTCCTTACCACGAGAGCGTAGACTTCAAGCGCAAGATCGAAGATTTTGGCACGAGCGATTTTGGCGCGGCTACCAACCTGCCCGTAACAAGCGGAAAGTATTTTTATATTTCCGCCAGGCGATTGTTCACCGGCAGCAAAAAAGGATATTGGGGTACATGGAACACCTGCTTTGAACTGCAGTTCCCCAACGAAAACACCATTGCTGTGACGGATAAGGATAACAAGGTTCACGAGCTAATCCGAACGAAGATGGTGTAAAACGCTACAAAATAGCGTAGCTCAAAAAACAGAGTCACGACATGAAGCCGCGACCCTGTTTTGCGTTTTGCCAATAGCGATTATTGTTTTCCTGCTTGCAGGGTATATAGATCATCTCTTCGCGCCGTGCGCACGGGGATGCTCTGACGCATTTCCTCCAGCAACGCGGGGTCGGCATCCACTATGGCGCAGCCTTCATCATCCTTGCAATCATGCAGCACAGCGCCATCAGGGGATACCAGAATAGAATGGCCGTAAGCGCTTTTTGAGCGGGCAGGCGATACGGCGGCTACAAAAAGCTGGTTATCCAGCGCACGGGCTCTTAACAAAAGCTCCCAATGGCGCGGGCCTGTGTTTAACGAAAAAGCGGCCGGTAGCGCAAGTATATCCGCGCCTTTTATCATAATAAACCGCGCCCATTCCGGGAAGCGGATATCAAAACAGATCTCCACGCCGGTTTTCATTGGCGCGTCAATCATCAGTGGATACCCATCGCCTTTGGTTATGGTTTCGGATTCGATAAAGCGGATCTTCCCCGGCACGTCGATATCAAACAGGTGTGCCTTTCGATACTTTCCCAGAAAAGAGCCGTCCGGCCCAAAAGACATGCCGGTGTTATAAATTTTGCCGTCGGATAGCTCCGGCACCGAACCGCCTATAACGAACATCCCCGTTTGTTTGGCAGCCGCTGAAAGCATCTGCGCGCAATCGCCGCCGGGGCAAGGTTCCGCCGCTGCGCGAAACAACTCCTGCACATAGGCGATGCAAAACATTTCAGGCAATATTGCCATTGCTGCGCCACGTGCCGCAGCGTCGTAGAGCATTTGTTTTGCCCGCTCTATATTATCATCCTTGTGGCAGCTTACATGTAATTGGCAAAGCGCTATTTTCATGGCCGCAATACCTCCAATACGCGTGCCGGCGTGTCGCCAATGGCGACAATTTTTTTATGCAATATGGGCATTTGCGCCAGTGAAGCGATTACCGGGGGTACAGGATGCCCCGTAATGGAGGCCAACCGCGCGTTGTTTTCGTCATCATGGTTGCAGGGCGTTTCAAAGGCGCGCAGCACGCCGGATGAAAACTTGAACGGGTGCGCGGTGGATAGTAGCACCGTATAGGTTTCATCGCCCGTAGTCTCCCGGTACCGGTGATATATGGTCTGCGCCACCGCAGTATGCGGATCCATCAAATAGCCGCTCTTGTCAAATTCCGCGCGGATGGTGGCGAGCGTATCGTCCTCGTTGCACCAATCGGCATAAAAATATGCGTGCAATTTGTTGGTGAGCGCTTCGTCAATGGTATAGCTACCGGTTTGCGTCAGGCTATTCATCCAGTCTGAAACCTGTAGGTTGTCGCGCCCGGTCAGTTCAAAGAGTAGTCGCTCCAGGTTAGAAGATACCAATATATCGATGGAGCAGCTCATGCTCCGGTAAAACGGGCGGTTGCTGTCGTACTTGCCGCTTTGAAAGAAATCCGTAAGCACATTGTTGCGATTAGATGCGCATATGAGCTTGTTGACGGGCAGACCCATGCGCTTGGCGTAATACCCTGCGAGGATATTGCCAAAATTGCCCGTGGGCACGCAAAAGTTGATCTTTTCTCCTGGCTGAATGATATTTTGCTTACACGCGCGCAGGAAAGCCGCATAATAATATACGATTTGCGGCAGCA
>JAISXK010000089.1 GCA_031270585.1 Clostridiales bacterium
TGCGGCCAATGAAGTTGTATTCAATGTGCGTTATAAAGCGACTGCAACTGACCCATATTCCTTGACTGCTACGATTACGCTACCCCAACTTGCGGGCGCACCCGCAAATGCGAACATGATTTATGACCCGAGCGCAGGTGTTTACCGCCTCATCATGTTAACGATAGGCAACTCCTATCAGTATTCACTAACGCCAGACTTTGCATCGTATATATCTTTCACCGCAACAATGCAATTCAAAGAGCTTGCATCTGCTTATCAAAACCCGAATTTGGGCGATAGCCTTTATGTGCGCGCGGTTATTGACGGCATACCTTCGGCATATGTTGAGGTAATATATCCATAATCAGATACGAATTCATAGTATTTACAAGACTTTATTGGGGCTGTAGCGCTAAGAAAAGGCGCCGCAGCTCCTTTCTATATATAATTTTCGGCCCAAACTTACCCTTCGCGGTATCGTATTTGCTTATGGCCGTATAGCAACTCGCATCAGGGCGGGGGCAAACCAACCATTGAAGAAAGCTGTGGCATGCGGTACGATAAGAGCGGGAATAAACCAATATAATAAAAGGCGGATCATAGCATGAATACTTGCGCGATAGTCGGCGTCAATTGGGGCGACGAGGGTAAGGGCCGCATGGTCGATTACCTGTCCTGGCGGTACGATATTGTGGTGCGTTACCAGGGCGGCAGCAACGCCGGCCATACCGTAATCAACGAATTTGGCAAGTTTGCGTTAAACCTGATGCCTTCGGGTATATTTCGTAAAAGCACCGTCAACATACTGGGTAACGGCACGGTGATCGATCCGGAGCACCTGTGCGGCGAGATGGAAAAATTGCGCCTGGCGGGCATCCCTGTGAGCCCGGAAAACTTAAAGATCAGCGACAGGGCCATTATCGTCTTCCCCTTCCACAAAGAGCAGGATAGCCTGGAAGAAACCCGGCTGAAGGATAAAAGGTATGGCTCTACCAAGCGGGGCATCGCGCCGGTTTACGGCGATAAATATCAAAAAAAGGGTATCCAGATGGGGGACATACTGTTTCCCGATGTGTTGGAGAGGCGGCTGCACGCGGCGCTGGAATGGAAGAACCTCACCTTGACGGGGGTTTACGGCGCCGAGCCCTATACGTATGACGCCATGATGGATTGGATAAAAACCTATGGCGGGCAATTGGCGCCCTACATCACCGATACCGGCGCGTACCTGTACCGGGCCCACGCGGAAGGCAAGCGCATATTGTTTGAGGCGCAGTTGGGCGCGTTGCGGGATATCGATTTTGGTATTTACCCCTATACGTCGTCGTCCTCGCCGCTGGCGGCTTACGCGCCGCTGGGCGCCGGCATACCCGGCGTCAAGGTGGATGAGGTGGTCGGCGTGGTAAAAGCATATTCCACCTGTGTGGGCGAAGGCCCTTTCGTTGCGGAATGGTTTGGCGATGAAGCGGAAAAGCTGCGCGAGGCGGGCGGAGAATATGGCGCCGCCACGGGCAGACCCAGGCGCGTGGGCCCCTTTGATGTGGTGGCCGCCAAGTACGGCGCGCGTGTGCAGGGCGCCACGGCCATCGCGCTTACAAAGCTTGATGTATTGTGCTATATGCGGCGCATTCCCGTGTGTACCGGGTATGAGATTGGCGGCAAGACGGTAAACGAATTTCCCTTCACGCCGCTGCTGGAAGGGGCAAAGCCTATCATGGAATATGCGGATGGCTGGGGCGGGGACATAGGCCATATCCGCACATACGAAAAGCTGCCGCCGGCGGCGCGGCGCTATGTGGAATTGATAGAAGAAGCGCTTGGTTGCCCCATCAAATATGTATCCGTGGGAGCGGATCGCGAAGCGCTGATTATTCGTTAAGGGGGCCCTATGATGCAAAATACCGGCCAATACGAAAACCCGCTGTGCAACCGCTATGCGTCTGATGAGATGCGCGCGCTCTTTTCGCCCGATACGCGCGCGCGAATCTGGCGCAAGCTCTGGGTAGAGCTGGCGCGCGCCGAGCATGAGCTGGGGCTACCCGTCACGCGAGAGCAGGTAGAGCAGTTGCAGGCGCATATCGACGATATCGATTACGACGCCATAGCGAAGAAAGAGAGTGAAATTCGCCACGATGTGATGGCGCATGTATATGCCTACGGCTTGGTCTGCAAAGACGCGGCGGGCATTATCCACCTGGGCGCTACGAGTTGCTACGTAACGGATAACGCGGATCTATTGATTTACCGCGACGCCATGCGGCTGGTGCGGGATAAGTTGCTGGCGGTTATGGTTAACCTGAGCGCCTTTGCGGATGCGTACAAGGCGCTGCCCGCGCTGGGCTATACGCATTTCCAGCCGGCACAGCCGGTTACGGTGGGCAAGCGCGCATGCCTTTGGCTTGAGGACATATTGACCGATTACGAAGAGCTGGCCATGGTAGCGGGCGCGCTGCGGCTGTTGGGCAGCAAGGGCGCCACGGGCACCCAGGCGAGCTTTTTGGCGCTGTTTGACGGCGACCACCAAAAGGTGGTTGAGCTGGATAAAAAGATTGCCGGCGCCTTTGATATGCCGGGCTGCTATATGGTTACCGGCCAAACATACCCCCGCAAGGTGGATGTGCGCATACTGAACGCTTTGAGCGCGGTGGCGCAAAGCGCTTACCGCTTTGCAAGCGATATGCGGCTCTTGCAGCATATGCGTGAGCTGGAGGAACCCTTCGAAAAAGGCCAGGTGGGCTCTTCCGCCATGGCGTATAAGCGTAACCCCATGCGCAGCGAGCGTATCTGCTCGCTGGGCAGGTATGTGATGGCGAACGCGGCCAACGCGCCAATGACGGCTTCCGCCCAATGGCTGGAGCGCACGCTGGATGATTCGGCAAACCGGCGTATCGCGCTGCCGGAAGCTTTTTTGGCGGTGGACGCCATATTAGAACTCATGATAAACGTGACGGACGGCATTGCCGTCTATCCCGCCGTCATCAACAAAAACCTGATGGAATACATGCCCTTTATGGCTACGGAAAATCTGCTCATGGCTGCGGTCAGGCGCGGGGGAGACAGGCAGGCGTTGCACGAGGTGATACGCAAGCATTCTATGGAGGCGGCCGCGCGCATGAAGAACGAGGGCGTGCCCTCGGATCTGTTGGAGCGACTGCGCGCGGAAAAAGCGCTGCCGCTTGAGGAAGCCGATTTTACAAACGCCATGAACCCAAAGGCGTATATCGGCCGCGCGCCGCAGCAGGTAACGGAGTTTTTGCAAGCGTGTGTCTATCCGCTGCTGCAAAAACAGGAAGCGAAAAAGCGGTTCGCGAAGATTGAAGTATAAGTGAAAGCGTAAGCATACGCGTGAACGGGCGCATTGCAAAAAAATGCGGCGTATGATAGAATAGCATGCGTGAGTAAGCCGAAGTGATGGAATGGGCGGACGTGACGAACACAAAACCCGCTTCGTGTCCGAATGTCCCACTCGGCGAAACCCTTGATTGATAAGGGCTTTGACAACTTCATAACCGTTTCGATTTTTAATGTCTTTCCTGAATGCCCTTCCGGTTTCCGGGAGGCTGTCTTCAGAGGTAAGACTTAAAAATAAACGTGCCGGTGTGATGGAATTGGCAGACGTGATGGACTCAAAATCCATTGTTGGCAACAACGTGTCGGTTCGAGTCCGACCACCGGCACCAAAGTAGACAAACCTGTTTCTATTGAAAAATAGAGGCAGGTTTTTTCATTCCAAGAATCGCATTATCCCCTCATAACCCACAAATACACAAGATTGAAAACACACAAATTTGTGTGTTTGATAACCTAAATTCCCGATATTTTATAGTATACAAATCAAAAAACGCTGTGCCGCAAAGATTTCATTACTAACAAAGCATTCGGTCTATAGACAGCTTCATATTGGAAATTCGTCTATTTGAGATTTGGGAAAAATTACTTCCTACTTTTTCTTGACAGAGACTTGCTGAGGGAGTTGCTTGTTTTCCTCCGCGAAATCGCGTATAATAAGACCGAAGGGTGGGAAGCCGCATGATTTACACGCTGGATGAGCTGAAACGAAAAATCGCGCCGATTGCGCGCAAATACGACATCCCCGCCGTGTATGTCTTCGGCTCATATGCCAGAGGCGAAGCCACCGACGAAAGCGACGTGGATTTGCTGATCAGCCGCCAAGGATCAAAAATAGTGTCCCTGTTTGATTTGGGTGCCCTATACAACGATTTGAATGAAGAATTGGGCATTGGCCTTGATTTGGTGACGGAAGACTCATTGTCGCAGGATGACGTCAAGCGCAGAACTCCGCAGTTTTCGGAAAACTTGCGCAG
>JAISXK010000096.1 GCA_031270585.1 Clostridiales bacterium
ATTGACACGGTATCGCCGCGTGAAGTACAATCGACATTGGCACGTATATATGCAGCACCTGTACCGGAGGAAAATATGTTTAGAATAGTGCGAAAAGAACCTCTCCATGATACCGTAACGCTCATGGAAATCGAAGCCCCGCGCATCGCCAAAAAGGCGTTACCAGGGCAATTTATCATACTGCGCATTGATGAAAAGGGTGAACGTATACCGCTTACTGTCGCGGGTTGCGATAAGCTTGCGGGCACGGTCGCCATTATATTTCAAAAGGTGGGGGCCACCACGCAGCGGCTGGATAAGTTAAACGCGGGCGAATATCTTCTGGATTTTGTAGGCCCGCTTGGCAAACCCAGCGAGTTTGACGGATATGCCGGCAAGAAGGTATGCGTAATAGGCGGCGGCCTTGGCATCGCCATAGCGTACCCCCAGGCCAAGGCGTTGCACGCTATCGGCGCGGATGTGGATATCATTGTGGGCTTTAGAAGCACGGATCTGTTTATACTGGTGGATGAGTTGCAAAACGCCTGCAACAATTTATATGTCATGACGGATGACGGCTCCAACGGGCATAAGGGCTTTGTAACAACCGCCCTGCGGCGGCAGTTGGACGCCGGCGTAAAATATAGCCTTGTGGTGGCCATAGGCCCGCTGGTGATGATGCGCGCCGTGTGCGACCTAACGAAAGAGGCCGATATCAACACCATTATCTCCATGAACCCCATTATGATAGACGGCACGGGCATGTGCGGCTGCTGCAGGCTTACCGTGGGCGGCCAAACCAAATTTGCCTGTGTGGACGGGCCGGATTTCGACGGACGCCAGGTGGATTTTGAAGAGGCGATTGTGCGAAGCCGCATGTACAAAAAAGAAGAGGCCGAGATCCTGCATAGATGCAATTTAACGGGTGAGGTGCGATAATATGCCGAATATGAGCTTACACAAGCTGCCCGCGCGCGAGCAGGCGCCGGATATACGCAATACAAACTTTGAAGAGGTTTCGCAAGGGTACGACGAAAATATGGCGGTGGAAGAAGCCGCCCGTTGCTTGCAATGCAAAAACCGCCCTTGTGTGGCGGGTTGCCCGGTAAATGTGGATATACCGGCTTTTATCGCCCACATTGCAAAGGGCGAGTTTATGGAAAGCTACGGCGCTATACGCCAAACCAACAGCCTGCCCGCCATCTGCGGGCGGGTATGTCCACAGGAAACGCAGTGCGAGCAGCTTTGTGTGCGCGGCATCAAGGGCGAACCTGTGGGCATCGGCCGGCTGGAGCGCTTTGCGGCGGATTACGCCATGGGGCATAAAAAAGAGGACGGCGCGCAAAAGACGCAAAAGAGAGCGCCCAACGGCAAGCGCGTGGCGGTGGTGGGCTCGGGCCCCGCAGGGCTGACCTGTGCCGGCGACCTTGCGAAGCTGGGCTATGAAGTAACCATATTCGAGGCGCTGCACACGCCGGGCGGCGTGCTGGTATACGGCATACCTGAATTTCGTTTGCCCAAAGCGCTGGTGCGCGAGGAGATCGCCACAGTGGAAAACCTGGGCGTGGCCATCGAAACCAACACTGTGGTGGGGCGCGCCATGAGTCTTGACGAATTGATGAACGACGAAGGGTATGCGGCTCTGTTCATAGGCACGGGCGCGGGACTTCCCAACTTTCAAAAAATACCCGGCGAAAACCTCAACGGCGTATATTCCGCCAACGAGTTTTTAACGCGCATTAATTTGATGAAGGCATATGCGTTCCCCGAAGCGGATACGCCTGTGCGCGTCGGCAAAAGCGTAGCGGTGATAGGCGGCGGCAACGTGGCAATGGATGCCGCGCGCTCGGCCAGACGCCTGGGCGCCAGGCATGTATACATCGTGTACCGCCGCAGCGAGAAGGAGATGCCCGCCCGTGCGGAGGAAGTGCATCACGCCAGAGAAGAGGGTATTATATTCAGGCTGCTTTGCAACCCCACCGCCATCGAAGGGGATGAAAATGGCGAGGTGGCCCGCATACGCTGTGTGGAGATGGAACTGGGCGATCCCGACGCTTCAGGGCGACGCAGGCCCGTAGTGAAGCAGGGCAGCGATTTTACGCTCGAAGTGCAAACCGTGGTGGTGGCGATAGGCAATTCGCCCAACCCGCTTATTAAAAACACGACCCCCGGGCTTAAAACGCAAAGCTGGGGCGGTATCATAGCGGATGAGGAGACCGGCGAAACCAGCAAGCCCTTTGTGTATGCCGGAGGCGACGCGGTGTCGGGCGCGGCCACGGTGATACTCGCCATGGGCGCGGGCAAAAAGGCGGCCGCCGCCATACACGAAAAGCTTTCCGCAAAATAAGGCTGCACAGCGGGTTGTATCGATAAGCGTTTTCAATATATATCGATACAGCCCCTTATAACAGGTATTTGTGGTAATCGTTTATTTGATGGCATCCCCTTGCGCGCAAACTTGCCCCTTGCGTTGCAGCGTGCTGCCGATGGCCCCGCGCGGGCAGGCGTTTTTGCATATGCCGCAGCGTATGCAGGCCGTGCTGTTGGGGGTACGGTAGACGGGTATATGCATGGGACAGGCACGCTGGCATGTTTTGCAGCCCGTGCAGGCGGATTGATCTACCCGGTAGCGGTAAAGCGCTATGGGGTTGCACAACCCGTATATGGCGCCCAGCGGGCAAACATAGCGGCAAAAGGGCCGGTAAACCATAAGAGATAATAAAAGCAGCAGTATGAGCAGCGCAAGCTTCCACGCAAAGAGCGCGCCCGCCACATCGCGCAACACATCATTTGCGCCAAGCAGCGGTATGCCGCCAAACAGCGTGCCCGAAGGGCAGATATACTTGCAAAACCAAGGCAGGCCCTGACCCACAACATCCACAGCCAGCATGGGCAGCAGCAATACAAATACGATCAGTATAACGTAGCGCAGCTTGTTTAAAACCCTTTCACCTTTAAGCCGCGTGTATTTTTTAAAAAACGGTATTTTGTATAATAGATCCTGCACCAGCCCGAACGGGCATAGAAAGCCGCATATCAGCCGACCCATCAGCGCGCCGAACGCAAGCAAAAACCCCGTTACATAAAACGGAAAAGAAGCGCCCCGGCCCGACAGCGCGGCCTGCAGCGCGCCAACGGGGCACGCAAAAAGCGCCCCCGGGCATGAATAGCAGTTCAGGCCGGGCACGCAATAAGCTTTGAGCGGCCCGGTATAGATGCGCCCGCCCGCAAACCCTGCGGCGTAGCCGTTGGTAAGCGCGACGTACAGCGCCTGCACAAAGTGGCGGCGCGCGTTTTTATACTTTTTAGCCAATGCCTATACACTCCAGACAGATTATGCTGGCCTTCCGGTATACGCCGGCGTCCTCGCCGCGCGCCATGCCCAGCGTGATAAAAAGCGCCGCCAGCACAAGCAGCGCTATGGCGGCGACGGTGCGCCATGCGCGCTTCACCGGCGCACCTCCGCCAGTCTTTCTGCGATGATTTTTTCCCATTCCTCTTTAGAGCGCATGCCCACGATACCCTCGCCCACGATATCCCCATAGGCGTCGATAAATATGGTTTCGGGGATATACATCACATCCTTCAGCCTGATTTCGATAAGCGCAGGGGATGGTATGAGATGCACATAATCCGCCTTCAGCTCAGCCGCGATATCGCGCGCCAGCGCCAGCTGGCTTTCAACGGCGTTGCCGCTTCTATCCGTCACATCGGTCACGATGCCGACGATCTGCAGCTCGTTCGGGTCGTAAGCGCGGCTGATCGCGCCAAGGCTCGGCATTTCTTCCCTGCAGGGCGGGCAAAACGTGCCCCAAATATTCAGCATGGTGAGCGCGCTCTGCGAAAACAGCGCGTGCGTATACACGTCGCCGCTAAGATCTGTGGCGGAAAATTCACCAAAGTATGTAGCCCCCAGGCGCCGCGGGTAACGCGTGCCAATGGAATCGCCCGCGCCCTCTTCATATCCCGGCGGCGCGGTTTGCGTGCATACGGGCGGCGTTACGATTTCTTCCGGCATAACGACGCCGGGCGCGGGGGCCGGTTCTACCGGCACGGGCGTTGCGGGCGTTTGCGCGCAACCCAGCAGAACTATGATCATAGCGACATGGAGGATAAGCGCGGCCGGTTTTCTTTTCATCTTGGGCTCCCTTCCGGTATAAATTCGGGTTATTTTTAATGTATAGGAGCGCGCGGCGCGCGTCAAGTATGCATTTACCCAAAGTACGCGGTCAAAATACACTTTGTAACAGTTTGTTAAACTTCGTTTATTTGCGGCGCTGGCCTTGTGTGGTATACTATCAGGTAGTAAGGTGGATATTCATAAGCCGCGCTTGTCCGCTAAAAATAGAAACACCCTGAGTAACGCATGGGAGAAAGTATGCAAAAAATAAAGGCTTTCTTTAGCAGAGTACGCAAATATATCAAAGGCGTTTTGAAAAAGGGCGGCGTGCCTGCCGGCGCCCAAGGCGGGGTTGGCGCAAATCGGCCGGGGCGCTGTATGCCGGGAGACGGCACGGGCGATACGCGCCTTTTTGGCACGGAAGAACTTCAAAAAATCAAGGCACCCCCCCCTGCCGCCCACGAAAACGAGCCGCTGTTTAAGGAGCGCGTGCGAAGGCGGCCCTTTATACTCAGCGTGCTGTTTACCTCGCTGCGCTTTGCTATCATAGGCGTGCTGCTTCTGGGGCTGGTGTTTGCCGGCGCCGGCATCGGCATAGCCAAAGCCTATGTCGATACCTCGCCCGAGATCGACCTTTCGCTGCTGACAAAATCCGACAGAACCTCGTTCATCTACGATAAGGACGGGCAATTGATCACATCCATAGCCGAGGTGGAATACCGCGACTGGGTGGATATAGAGGATATACCCGAGCGCGTGCGGCACGCGTTTGTGGCGGTGGAGGATATCCGCTTTTACATGCATACCGGAGTGGACGCGAAACGCCTGTTTTCAGCCGTACTGGAGATTTTGGGCAACTCCAACTCCTCCGGCGGCAGCACCATCACACAGCAGCTTGTAAAAAACAAAATCCTGACGAACGAGCGCACCTATAAGCGCAAAATACAAGAGGTGTATCTCGCTTTCGAGCTGGAAAAGCAGATAGAGAAAGACGATATTTTAGAGGCGTACCTGAACGATATCCACCTGGGCGAATCCAACTACGGCGTAAAAACCGCCGCCATGGATTACTTTGGCAAAGAGCTCGACGCGTTGAGCATACGCGAATGCGCGCTGCTGGCGGGCCTTACGCAAAACCCCTATTACTATAACCCCCGGCTGAACCGCTACAAGCGCGATGAAAGCCGCTGGGAGGAAACCATGAAGCGCACCGACAAGGTGCTGCTCAACATGTATGAGGCCGGCTATATCGATATGCGCGAATACGAGCAGGCACTGAAGGAAGAAGTAAGCATACTGGAGGTTTCCGAACAGAAGCAGCTTTACGATATGCCGTATTTTGTGGAATACGCCATACGCGACGTGGTTACCCACCTGATAGCGCAGCGGGGTCTTACAGAATCCGACCGCAAAAGCGTGGAAACGCAACTGAGAACCGGCGGTTACCACATCTATACCACGGTGGACAGCGACATCCAGCACCGCGTGCAGGAAACGCTTTCCACCTGGGATAAATACCCCGAGCTTGCGCGGCCCGACGAAAGTGTCAAAACCGAAACCGTAGGCAGCGGCGAAGTGATGGAAACCATACAGCCGCAGGCTTCCGCCGTCGTGATCGATTACCATACCGGAGAGCTTCGCGCCATTGTCGGCGGGCGCGATACGCCGAAGATCAGAAAGAGCTTTAACCGCGCCTATCAGGGGTATATGGAACTGGGTTCCGCCATCA
>JAISXK010000041.1 GCA_031270585.1 Clostridiales bacterium
ACGCATTGCGGCTGACGGCGGCCGGCTTTACCAGGTGATGCGCGTAGCTCCCGGCCGGGATACGCCGCCGGACTGGTGGCCGGGCGGGTTTTTCCTGCTGGGGCCCAAAGCGATAGGCGAGCCGCATTTTAACAAGCTCGCGGATCTGCTGCTGCGCCAATACCGCGAGCATGAAAAAAGCGCGCGGGGCACGCGCGCCTGGCGCGCCCTGTCGGAAAAGGTGCTGGCGCTTGAAACCATCGTTGGGCACAATGCTAAGGAGAGGTAGCGAACATGCGGTTACAGGCTTTTATGGATGTATTGGAACAGCTGGCTCCCGCCGCGCTGGCGGAAGAATGGGATAATGCGGGCCTTGTTATCGAGCCTGAAGAAAAGGATATTACAAGGGTGCTCGTAGCTCTCGACTGCACCGTGGCCGTTGCGCGCGAAGCGCGCGCGCTTGGCGCGCAGCTTGTGCTGGCGCACCACCCGCTATTTTTTAAGCCGGCGCGCCGCATGTATTATACCGACCCGGATACGGCCGCAGCCTGTACGCTTATACGCGGCGGCGTGGGTTTTTTTTGCGCGCATACCAACCTGGACGCCGCGCGAAACGGCGTAAACGACGTGCTGGCGCGCGCCGTAGGGCTGCGGGAGGTCTATGCGCTTAGCCGGCAAGGCACGGCCCTTGAGCCGCAAAACCCGGGCGTGGGGCGCATAGGCTCGCTGCAAAAGCCGCTTACACTTTCGCAATTCGCGAAAGATGTGGCGGATACGCTTCATACCGTGGTACGTATCAGCGGCGGCGGGGATAAACACATCAGCCGGGTGGCGGTAATAGGAGGCGCCGGCGGCGGCTATATGGACGCCGCCGTTAAAGCTGGGGCGGACGTGCTGCTCACCGGTGAAGTAAAGCACGATGTGGCGCTGGCGGCGCGCGTGGCGGGTATGGAACTGCTGGAAGCCGGGCATTATGAAACCGAGAGCATCGTGCTCGGCCCCTGGGTTGAAGGTTTACAGAAGGCGCTGAAAGATATACAATGTAGGATAGACTTTATACGGGCCACCACCGACAAGCCGTGTTTGGTGGCGCCTTGATATAGAAGGGAGGCATATTATGCCAAATGCGGACGCCCTATGGGAGTATCAGGCCGCCGAGCTTTCCAGAGAGGCCCTTGAGCGGGAGATATTGAACACGCCCGCGCGCAATAAATTCAACAAGCTGCACGCGTTTTTAACCGAACAGCAAAACGCGATTACACATTTAAAAAAAGAAATCGCGAAGCGGCAGGCCGGCCTGGAAAAATTACAGGAACAGGCGGATGCGCTGGCAAGGGATATCGAGCTGGAGCATTCGGAATTTCAAAACATGCAAAAGGACGACGAGTGCACCGCGACCGAGATCACCGAATGCCGCGAAAACCATGAAAAGCTGCTCAAGTGCGTCTCCGGCATGCAAAAGGATATCACGGCGTTGATCGACTGGCTTTTGATAGCCACGAAGGATTACAAAAAGACCCGCCAGAAGGCAAGCGCCGCAAAGAAGGAATACGACGAACTGCGCGCTATATGCGAGCGGGAATATACCGATAGCGCTGACGCGCGCGCGAAGGCCGATAAAGAACTGGAAGCCAGGGCGGCGCTGGTAGACCCGCAGCTGATGGAAAGATATCATAAGGTAAAACGCAACCACCAAACGCCCATGGCGAAGCTTCTGGGCGACAGGTGCGGCGGATGCAACATGTCGCTGCCCATGGTGGTGGTAAAGCGCGTGCAGGGCGGCAACGCCATTGTAGAATGCGAAAACTGCGGGCGCATACTGTATGCGGGTTAAATACATAGTGCGAGTAAGGCAGGTGGCCGCATCCGCCTGAATGCGGATGAGGAAAGTCCGAGCACCACAGGGCAAGGTGCCGGGTAATACCCGGTGGAGGCGACTCCAAGGAAAGTGCAACAGAAATATACCGCCCGCAAGCGCCGCCCCCCGGGCGGGATCGCTTGCGGGTAAGGATGGAAAGGCGAGGTAAGAGCTCGCCAGCGGCATGGCGACTTGACCGCTATGTAAACCCCACCCGGTGCAAGATTGGTATAAGAGCATTGAATGGCTGCCCGCCACGCTCTTTGTAATCGCTGGAGCCCGCAGGCAACTGCCAGCCAAGATAGATGGTCACCCACGACAGAACTCGGCTTACGCCTTGCTCGCACTTAAATTCGCCGGCAACCCTGTTTGTGCGCGGGGTTGCGCGTTTTTCATACATCTTTCACATGATCGGGCGCACGTAACATGTTACGATGGACGC
Source organism: Clostridiales bacterium (assembly GCA_031270585.1). Taxonomy (GTDB): domain Bacteria; phylum Bacillota; class Clostridia; order Christensenellales; family CAG-138; genus JAISXK01. Next base: position 2,280 of record JAISXK010000041.1, read on the forward strand.
GATAGGAGGGTGCGTAAACAAATGGATATCTATTCGCTGATACAAAAAAGGCGAAGCGTTCGCAAATATAAAGACACGCTTGTGGATGAGGAAAAGCTGCAGCGCGTATTGCGGGCCGGCTGCGCGGCGCCCTCATGGGGCAACCGGCAGTGCTGGCGGTTTGTCGTCATACGCGACGCGGCGGCGCGAAAACGCCTTGGCGTGGCGATAGCCGACGCGCCCTTTGTGATGGAAGCGCCCATACAGATTGTCGTGCTTGCGGAAGAAAGCGACAGCGGCATTAAAGAGGGCAAGGAATATTACCTGGCCGATTGCGCAATCGCCGTCAGCTATATGATGCTGGCTGCCGCAAACGAAGGATTGGCAAGCTGCTGCGTGACGGCTTTTTCGGAAAACGCCGTGCGCAACGCGCTGATGGTGCCGCAGGATAAAAAAGTGGCCGCCATACTGCCGCTTGGCTACGCGGATGAAACGCCCGCACCTACGCCGCGCCGGCGGCAAAGCGAAACCGTATTCTATGATACCTGGGTAAATGACGCGTAAAGAGATCGCGGCGCTTGCGCATGCGCGCGGGTTTGCGGGCGTCTTTTTTCTGCGCCCCACAAACCTTGCGCCCATATGGCTTACGCTTTGCCGGGGCGCGTGCCCGCCGCACACGCAGGGCCTTTGTTTAAACCCGGCTTTGGCGCACCCTGCGGCCAATTGCGTACTGCTGCTTGTGCGCGCCTACACGCCCTTTGCGGCTGAAAGCTACCTGCCGGGTTATTACATCGCATCCAACGCGGGCTATTTCGCCGTAAAGGCGCTTATACGGACGCTTGCGGCACAGGGCCATTACGCGCGGCATATAGAAGTGCCGCTCATAGCGCTCGCGCGCCAGGCAAATATAGGCACGCTATGTAAAAACGCATTGCTGGATATACCGCCGTTTGGCACGCGCACGGCGTTGTTTACCGTCGCCATAGACCTCGCCGCAAGCGACACCCTCGCAAACGACCTCATCGCAAACAACGTCATCGCAAACGGCGCCATCGCAAACGGCATGACCGGCGTTGCGGCGCCCTATCCCGTCCGCCACAATTGCGCCGGCTGCCGCGACTGCGCCGACGCCTGCCCCGCGCAGGCCATAGACCCCGCAGCCGGCCTGCTCGCCCACAAGTGCTTGCGTAATTTTATGGAAAAAGACGCCCTGCCCCCTTGGGTGATGGCGCGCGTGACGGGCCTTTTGGGTTGCGAGCGGTGCATGGCGGCATGCCGCCGCAACCGGCATATCGGCATAAGGCAGGCTACCGGGGCAGAAAGCGCGGCGTTTGACCTCAAGCGGCTGTTATGGGAGAATATAGCGCCCGCGCGCAGCCTTGTCGGCAAGAATATGGCGACGGGCAAACGCCTGACCGCCCAGGCTGCGGTGATCGCGGCGCACCGCAAAAGAACGGATCTGCTGCCGGACATAAAACGCCTGACAACCCACGAACACCCCGCCGTGCGGCACGCCGCCATATGGGCGCGCAACCGTTTGGATCAGTAGCGAAACAAACTTTCGTATATGTTTCAACTTCCGGCGGAGGCGCCTTTGTATGCCGCATCCCGCATATACCCCGCTTTCATTATCGCTTTCACCATCGATAATACTTTACCCGCGCGGGCAAAGCGTCAATGCGCGCGCCCCGTAATCTTGCCGGCCACGTTATTGGGCACTTCCGCGTAATGGGCAAACTGCATGGTAAACGTGCCCCTGCCCTGCGTGCGCGAACGCAAATCCGTAGCGTAGCCAAACATTTCGGATAAGGGGCAAACAGCGTCCACTACCTGATCCGTCCCGCGCAGTTGCATGTTTTCCACGCGGCCGCGCCGCGCCGTTATGTTGCCAATAATGTCGCCGGTGTATTCCTCCGGCGCCACGACCTCCACCCGCATCATGGGTTCCAGCAGCACAGGATCGCCTTTGAGCGACGCCTCTTTAAACGCCAGCGATCCCGCGATTTTAAACGCCAGCTCAGAGCTGTCCACATCGTGGGTGCTGCCGTCCGTCAACGCGGCCTTAAAATCAACCACCTCAAAGCCGCCCAGCGCGCCGCTCCTCGCGGCCTCCTGTATGCCCTGATCGATGGCGGGGATATACTCTTTGGGAATCACGCCGCCCACGATCTTGCTTTCAAACATATAGCCCGCGCCCGGCTCCTGCGGGGCAAACTCCACCACGCAGTGGCCATACTGGCCGTGCCCGCCCGTTTGGCGCACATAGCGCCCTTCGGCCTTAACAGGCTTCGTTATGGTTTCGCGGTAGGCTACCTGCGGTTTGCCCACGCTCGCCTCCACGCGGAATTCGCGTATCAACCGATCCACGATGATTTCCAGATGCAGCTCGCCCATGCCCGATATAATGGTTTGGCCGGTATCCGCGTCGGTATACGTTTTAAACGTGGGATCCTCCTCCGCCAGTTTTACAAGCGCCATGGTCATCTTATCCTGCCCGGCTTTCGTCTTGGGCTCTATGGCCACCTGGATAACCGGGTCGGGGAATTCCATGCTCTCCAACAGCAGCGGATGCTGCTTCGTGCACAGCGTATCGCCTGTGGAACCCGATTTAAAGCCGCAAACCGCCGCGATATCGCCGGCGTAAATTTCATCCACGTCCGTGCGCTCGTTGGCGTGCATGAGCAGTATGCGGCCCATATGTTCCTCTTTGCCCTTGGTGGCGTTGTATACCGCCATGCCTTTTTTAAGCGTGCCGCTGTATACGCGCAAAAAAGCCAGCTTGCCCACAAACGGATCCGTTACGATTTTGAACAGCAACGCGGCAAACGGGGCGTTGTCGTCATGCTGGGCTAAAACGCGCGTCTTTTCATCCATGGATTTTCCCTCTGTGGGGGGCACATCCAACGGTGAGGGCATATACTCCACAATCGCGTCCAGCAGCAGTTGCACGCCCTTGTTGCGGTAAGATGTGCCGCAGCAGACCGGCACCACATTGTTGCTGATGGTGGCCTTGCGCAGGCAGTCTTTCATCTCCCGTTCGCTAAAGGCTTCGCCCGCAATGTATTTTTCCAGCAGCGCCTCGTCCTCTTCCGCTATGGATTCTATCAGGTTTTGGCGGTATTCTTCCGCCTTTTCCATTAAGTCTATGGGAATTTCCTCTTCGCGCACATCATTGCCCATATCGTCGTAGTACACTTCGGCCTTCATTTTCACAAGGTCGATAATGCCCCTAAACTCCGATTCAAGGCCGATAGGCAACTGTATGGGCACGGCGTTCGCGCCAAGGCGCTCCTTCATCATGTTTACAACGTGATAAAAATCCGCCCCGGTAATATCCATCTTGTTGATGTACGCCAGCCGCGGCACGCCATATTTTGTGGCCTGACGCCACACGGTTTCGCTCTGCGGCTCCACGCCGCCTTTCGCGCAGAATACCGCCACGGCGCCATCCAATACGCGCAACGAACGCTCCACCTCAACAGTGAAGTCAACATGCCCGGGCGTATCTATAATGTTGATGCGGTGGTCGCGCCAAAACGCGGTGGTCGCGGCGGAGGCGATGGTGATACCGCGCTCCTGCTCCTGCACCATAAAATCCATGGTGGCGCCGCCCTCGTGCACCTCGCCAACCTTGTGTATTTTGCCCGTGTAGAACAAAATACGCTCGGTCGTAGTCGTTTTGCCGGCATCAATATGCGCTATGATGCCAATGTTTCTTGTTTTTTCCATCGATGTGGTTCTGGGCATTGTTTTCCTCCTTTCCGCAGAAGATGCAGCCAAAATTGATACTTGGTCACTTTTCCTCCAACGTGAAACCCATATGCAAGCATAACGATACGGGGCTATAGCGCGCTTTACACGCGCGAAACTTACGCGTTCAGGCGCAAGGCGCTACAGCCCCATAGCTAAATTTTATTTTTACCAGCGGTAGTGCGCGAAGGCCCTATTCGCCTCCGCCATCTTGTGGGTGTCTTCCCTCTTTTTGAAGGCGCTGCCCGTCTGGTTCGCGGCATCCATAATTTCGCCCGCGAGGCGCTGCATCATAGTACGCTCGCCGCGCCTGCGCGCAAAGTTTATAAGCCAGCGCAGGCCCAGCGTTTGCCGGCGTTCCGCACGGATTTCGATTGGCACCTGGTAGGTGGCGCCACCTACGCGGCGCGCCTTCACCTCCAGCACAGGCATCACGTTTTCCAGCGCCTGCGTGAAAACTTCCAGCGGCCCGCGGCCGGTCTTATCCTTCACGATATCAAACGCGCCATAGCAGGCCTTCTGCGCCGTGCCGCGTTTGCCATCCAGCATAACCTGGTTGATGAGCTTTGTCACCACGATACTGTTGTATATGGGATCGGCAAGCACCTCGCGCCGGGGTACAAATCCACGTCTTGGCATAATTGATCCCTCCTTATTTCTTGGGGCGCTTCGCGCCATACAGCGAGCGGGATTGCATGCGCTTCGCCACACCTGCGGTATCCAACGCGCCGCGTATGATATGGTAACGCACACCGGGCAAATCCTTTACGCGGCCGCCGCGAATCAGCACCACAGAGTGCTCCTGCAGGTTATGGCCGATGCCGGGGATATACGCGGTACCCTCCAACCCGTCCCCAAGACGGATACGCGCGATTTTGCGCAGCGCGGAGTTTGGTTTTTTGGGCGTCATGGTACGAACGGCGGTGCAAACGCCACGGCGCTGCGGGCATTGCTTCAGTATGGGAGCATTGGATTTATACTCAACCTGTTTTCTGCCCTTTCGAACCAGCTGGTTGATGGTAGGCATTCGTTTTCCTCCTAAAAATCTAGTAAAGTAGCGGTCTTAACCGACAGGCGCCCGCGCGCGGATAACCCGCGACGCTCACTTGCCGGCTTATTTATATATAGAACACTCCCTGCAACCCATTGAAGGAAGCAATCTCTCTCTTTCTCATTCGCGCCGTTCACGTGGGATGCCCACGCAGGCCGCCCCCACGTCTATCCTGCATGCCTGGCCCAGTTCTTTCATGTTGGGTGCGGGCGTAACCTCAACGCCCGCAGCCCTGGCCGCTTCACAGACCTTGCCGCGCAAAAACGCGTCCACATTATTGGCCAGGTATACCCTTTGCAGCTTGCCTTCCTGCATGGCGCGCATCACCTGTTTGGAACCTATGATTGCGTTTTTGCCTATATCCTCAAGCATAACTAGACGCTCCCCCGCCCTTTGCAATACCGCGCGCCCAAGCCCGAAAGGGAAGCATGGCGCGCAAATCCGTTTCAGCCTTTTTGAAATGAAACGGGCCGCAGTACGGCGCGACAAGACGCGCATGCCGCCCCATGGCAAGGCTTCGCCTGCTTAAGAGCGTACCATGCGCATTCTATCATCTGCACAGGGCATTGTAAAGCATATTTTCCAACTTGCGGACTTGCCGCCTATTTGCCGCCCACTCGCCGCCCGTTTGCGCCGCTTCTTCCTCTTTTGCGCCCAAACGGTCAGGATGTATGCTGCGCGACAAACGCGTCCTCGGGCGCGCCCGTGCCCACACCCATGCGCATACGCTTTTTTGTAAATATCAACTTGCCGTTGGCGCCGAGCAAAAACCAGCCGTTTTGCCGCATATTGTGTAGCGTAGGTATTTCAAACGGATCGAGACGCATCACGCGGGCATATTTTTTGCGCATATTCTTTTGTATGATCTTTCCAAGTAAAACGCTCACGATCACCGCGCCCGCAAATATGGCGAAGGACATAATCATATGTATGCGCGTAAGGGGATCGACGATTGCCGGTATCGACAGCAGTATCATCATAAGTACCGCCACGCCCAGCGGCATTAAAATGGGCAAATATTCTAAGCGCTGGAAACGCTTGCGGCAATCGGCGCATGTGGATATCTGCACAGGCAGCATGGAACCTATCCTGGCCTTTGTTTTGATGAATAGCGCGCTGCGCTTCATGCGCGCCGGCTCTTTATGCCCCATATCCAGCAACGCGTAGCCGTCGCGGACGTTGGGCGGGTCGGCCTTGCAGAATTTGCAGCCGTTATCCATAAACAGGTGCGCGATGCCCTCCTGCGGCATTAAATCGCGCAACACATCCAAATCTTCCATAACGCGGCCGGGCTCGGCGTTTGGGCCGTTTACAAAACACTCGTTGCACGAGGGCATGTTGAGCATATCGCAGTAATCGGTAGCATACAGCCTGCATGTTTGATCATCTATTTGCCTTGCCATGTTATTCCTCCATTATTGGTCGGCAGCGGTTTCGTGCACCTCTACGTTTTTATAGCGCTTGAGCCCGATACCCGCAGGTATGAGCTTGCCTATGATAACGTTTTCCTTCAACCCTACCAGCGGGTCGATCTTACCCTTGATAGCGGCCTCAGTTAATACGCGCGTCGTCTCCTGGAAGGACGCCGCAGACAAAAAGCTGTCCGTAGCCAGGCTGGCCTTTGTGATGCCCAGCAACTTGCGCTTCGCCACCGCGTGCTGGCCGCCGTTTGTGATGACGGACTCGTTCTCATGCTCAAAGCGGAAGATATCGATCAATTCGCCGGGCAACATCTCGGTGTCGCCGCTATCCTCAACCTGCACCTTGCGCAGCATCTGGCGGATGATGATTTCGATATGCTTATCGGATATCTCCACGCCCTGTAACCGGTACACGCTTTGCACTTCTTTGAGCATATAGGCCTGCACGCCCTTGACGCCCTTGATCTTCAATATATCGTGCGGATTGATGGAGCCTTCCGTGAGTTCGTCGCCGGCTTCCACCGCGTCGCCGTCCTTTACTTTTAGCTTGGAGCCGAAGGGGATCAGATAGGATTCGCTTTCCCCATCCTGGTTGCTCACGACGGCTTCGCGCTTTTTCTTGTTGTCGTTGAGTTTTACCGTGCCGTTGATTTCGCTGATCACGGCAAGACCCTTGGGCTTTCTTGCTTCAAAGAGCTCTTCCACACGCGGCAAGCCCTGTGTGATATCGTCGCCCGCCACACCGCCGGTGTGGAATGTGCGCATGGTCAATTGCGTGCCAGGCTCGCCGATCGCCTGGGCAGCTATGATGCCCACGGCTTCGCCGATATCCACCTTATCACCCGTGGCCAGGTTGGCGCCGTAGCATTTTGCGCAAATGCCGTGCTCGCTGCGGCAGGTAAACACCGTGCGGCAGGCCACGCTTTCTATACCCAGCTTGTCAATCAGGTCGCAATCATCCACGCCCAGCATGGTATCGGCGGGTATTACGACCTCGCCCGTTTCGGGATGCAGTACATGTTCGCTTGTATAGCGGCCCATCACCCGTGATGAGAGCGGCTCGATAATCTTGTTGCCCTCGCGGATAGCCTCCATATGCATGCCCTTTACAGCCTCGCCGCGCAAAGCGAAGCAATCATCCTCGCGCACGATGACATCCTGCGAAACATCGACAAGCCGGCGCGTCAGATAGCCGGAGTCGGCGGTTCTCAGCGCGGTATCGGCAAGACCCTTGCGCGCGCCGTGCGAAGAAATGAAAAACTCAAGCACCGTCAACCCCTCGCGGAAGTTTGCGCGGATGGGCACTTCGATAATCTGGCCGGAAGGGTCAGCCATGAGGCCGCGCATGCCGGCAAGCTGGCGTATCTGCGCGGTGCTTCCGCGCGCGCCGGAGTTGGCCATCATGTAAATCGGGTTATAGTTATCGAGCGATTTCATGAGACTTTCGGTTATTTTGTTTGTGGTGTTTTCCCAAACGCCGATTACGCGCTGTTTGCGCTCCGCGTCGGAAAACAAACCGCTGCGGAAGAGATTATCGATCTTTTCCACCTCGTTTTCGGCGTCGGCCAGCAGTTGCGGCTTATCCTCGGGCACGGTAATATCCTGAAAGCCCACCGTAATGCCGCCGCGCGTGGAATATTCAAAGCCCAGCTTTTTGATTTTATCCAGCACTTCGGACGTAACCGTAGGCCCGTGCTTCCTGTAACAGCGATCCACAATATTGCCCAAATCCTTGCTGCGCACCAGATGATCTATTTCCAAGGTGAATATGTTCTCTTCCGCCGCGCGATCGACATAGCCCAGATCCTGCGGCACGGCGGCGTTAAATATCAGCCGGCCCACAGTGGTTTCAATCACCTTGCGGCGTTTTTCGTCCCGCCATTCGCGCTCGATACGCACCTTTATTTTGGCATGCAGCGAAATCGCGCCCGTTTGATAAGCCATGATGGCCTCGTTTTCGCTATGGAACACCTTGCCGCAGCCTTTGACGCCGTCGCGGTCAAGCGTGAGATAATAGCAGCCTATAACCATATCCTGCGTGGGGCTGACGACGGGCTTGCCATCCTGCGGCTTTAATATGTTGTTGCTGGCAAGCATCAAAAACCGCGCCTCCGCCTGCGCCTCTACCGAGAGCGGTACGTGTACGGCCATCTGGTCGCCGTCAAAGTCGGCGTTATACGCCGTACATACCAACGGGTGCAGCTTTAGCGCGCGGCCCTCAACCAGCACGGGCTCAAACGCCTGTATGCCCAGCCTGTGCAACGTGGGCGCGCGGTTTAACAGCACCGGGTGATCCCTGATCACGCCTTCCAGCACGCCCCAAACCTCGGGGCGCACGCGCTCCACCATGCGCTTGGCGCTTTTGATGTTGTGCGCGTAGGCTTCCGCCACCAGTTTTTTCATGACGAAGGGCTTGAAAAGCTCCAGCGCCATCTCTTTAGGCAGTCCGCACTGATACATTTTGAGCTCGGGGCCCACCACGATTACCGAGCGGCCCGAATAGTCGACGCGTTTGCCCAGAAGGTTCTGGCGAAAGCGCCCCTGCTTGCCGCGCAGCATATCGGAAAGCGACTTGAGCGGGCGGTTGCCGGGGCCCGTCACGGGGCGGCCGCGCCGGCCATTATCGATCAGGGCGTCCACCGCTTCCTGCAGCATGCGCTTTTCGTTGCGCACAATGATGTCGGGAGCCTTTAGCTCCAGCAGGCGCTTCAGGCGGTTGTTGCGGTTGATCACCCTTCTGTACAAATCGTTGAGATCGCTTGTCGCGAACCTGCCGCCATCCAACTGCACCATGGGGCGAAGCTCGGGCGGTATTACCGGCACAACGTCCAGTATGATCCATTCGGGCTTGTTGCCGGATTTTAAGAACGCCTCCACAACCTCCAGCCGTTTGATGGCGTTGGCGCGCTTTTGGCCGGCGGAGCCGTCGATCTCCTCGCGCAGCTGCCCTTCGAGCTCATTAAGCTTCAACTGCTTGAGCAGCTCTTTGATGGCCTCGGCGCCCATGCCCGCCTTAAACGCCTTGGGGCCAAACTTGGCCTGGGCGTCACGGTATTCCTTATCCGTAAGCAGGCTTTTGTGCACAAGCGATGTTTCGCCGGGGTCGATCACCACAAAGTTAGCGAAATACAGCACCTTTTCCAGGGCGCGCGGCGACATATCCAGCAGCATCTTCATGCGGCAGGGTATGCCCTTAAAATACCAAATGTGCGAAACCGGCGCCGCCAGCTCGATATGGCCCATGCGCTCGCGGCGCACCTTGGCGCGCGTCACCTCCACGCCGCATTTATCGCAGATTACGCCCTTATAGCGCACGCGCTTATAGCGGCCGCAATGGCATTCCCAATCCTTTGTGGGGCCAAATATACGCTCGCAGAACAGGCCGTCTTTTTCGGGCTTTAATGTTCTGTAGTTTATGGTTTCCGGTTTTTTCACCTCGCCATGCGACCACTCGCGAATTTTCTCGGGGGATGCCAGGCTGATCTGTATCGCATCGAAATTCGTTAATTCAAACACGTTTTTCTCTCCCTTTCCGCTCTGTTGGCGCCCTATTCCTCTTCACCGTTTTGATGGGCTTCCTTTTGCTTTTCACCGCCCAAGCCCAGGATATCCTTTAATATATCCCTTTCCCGGTCGGTCGCGGGCGCGGTGGAGCCTTCGCCGGAAAGCGGTTGCTCTTCGTCCTCGTCTTCGTCCTCGTCTTCGTCTTCATCCTCGTCACTGTCGTCCGGCGGCAGGTCGCCGGCTTCGGCGACCCCGTCATCGCCGCCGTTTTCCTCATCCTCATCCTCATCGTCAAATTCTTCGAATTCGTCAAACTCGGCAAACGCGTTGGCTCCGGGCACAATGGGCGGCGTATCCTCGGTGCCGGCGATATTGAGATCGAGTATGGTGGGCTCTTCCTCTTCCACCGATTCGCCTATCTCAATCTCCTCACGCTGGTCGGATAGCACCTTGATATCCAGCGACAACGATTGCAGTTCTTTAATGAGAACCTTGAAGGATTCGGGCACGCCGGGCTGCGGCACGTTTTCGCCCTTCACGATGGCCTCGTAGGTTTTTACGCGGCCCACCACGTCGTCGGATTTGACCGTTAAAATCTCCTGCAGGGTGTTGGCCGCGCCATACGCCTCCAACGCCCAAACCTCCATCTCGCCGAAGCGCTGGCCGCCGAACTGCGCTTTGCCGCCCAGAGGCTGCTGCGTAACGAGCGAGTAGGGGCCTGTGGAGCGCGCGTGAATTTTATCATCCACCAGGTGCGCCAGCTTGAGATAATACATATACCCTACGGAGATGCGGTTTTCAAAGGGTTCGCCGCTTCTGCCGTCATACAGTACGGTTTTGCCGTCCTCGTCAAAGCCGGCGTTGCGCAGTTGCTCTTGAATGTCGTCCTCCGTAGCGCCGTCGAACACAGGCGTGGCGATATGCCAGCCAAGCTTTTTGGCGGTCAGGCCCAGGTGCAGTTCCAGCACCTGGCCGATGTTCATGCGCGAGGGCACGCCCAGCGGGTTCAGCACAATTTGCAGCGGCGTGCCATCCGGCAGGAAGGGCATATCCTCCTCGGGCAGTATGCGCGAAATAACGCCCTTGTTGCCGTGGCGCCCCGCCATTTTATCGCCCACGGAAATTTTACGCTTCTGCGCGATATATACGCGCACAAGCTGGTTCACGCCGGGCGAGAGTTCGTCTTTGTTTTCGCGGGTGAACACCTTCACGTCCACAATGATGCCGTCTTCGCCATGGGGCACGCGCAGCGATGTGTCGCGCACCTCGCGGGCTTTCTCTCCGAATATGGCGCGCAACAGGCGTTCTTCTGCGGTGAGTTCTGTTTCGCCCTTGGGGGTGACCTTGCCCACGAGTATATCGCCCGACCGCACCTCGGCGCCTGGGCGGATAATGCCGTTTTCATCGAGGTTCGCGAGCGTATCCTCGCTCACGTTGGGGATATCGCGCGTGATCTCTTCGGGCCCAAGCTTCGTGTCGCGGGCCTCGGTTTCGTGTTCTTCTATATGGATGGACGTAAATACATCATCCTTCACCAGCTTTTCGCTGATCAGAACCGCATCCTCGTAGTTGTAACCCTCCCATGTCATAAAGCCTATCAATATGTTGCGGCCCAACGCTATTTCGCCCTGGTCGGTAGACGCGCCGTCGGCAATCACCTGCCCGGCTTCGACTTTGTCGCCTGCGTTTACAATGGGGCGCTGGTTAAGGCATGTGCCCTGGTTGGATCGCTGAAACTTCGTGAGCTTATAGCCGTGCTCGGCGCCTGTCCCGTCGCGTATGACCACCTTGCGCGCGGAAACATACGCCACTTCGCCATCCTGCTGGGCAATGGTCATCACGCCGCTGTCGTGCGCGGCCTTATATTCCATACCCGTCCCCACGATCGGCGCCTCGGGCGCCAAAAGCGGCACAGCCTGGCGCTGCATGTTGCTGCCCATCAGCGCGCGGTTTGCGTCGTCGTTCTCAAGGAAGGGGATCATGGCCGTCGCCACAGAAATCAATTGTTTGGGCGAAACATCCATAAAATCCACTTCGCTGGCCTTTACCTCGATAATCTGATCCAGCAGGCGCGCCACAACGCGGCCTTTGGCGTACCACTTGGTTTTTTCATCTATAATTTCGTTGGCCTGCGCCACGATATAGTTATCCTCTTCGTCCGCCGTCAGGTAAACGATCTCGTCGGTGATGATCTTGTTTTTGGCGTCCACACGGCGGTAGGGCGCTTCAATAAAGCCATACTCGTTGATACGCGCATAGGTGGACAGCGAGTTGATAAGCCCGATGTTGGGGCCTTCAGGCGTTTCAATGGGGCACATACGGCCATAGTGCGAAAAGTGCACGTCGCGCACATCAAACGTGGCGCGCTCGCGGTTCAGGCCGCCCGGCCCCAGCGCCGACAATCTGCGCTTATGCGTAAGCTCGGCCAGGGGGTTCGTTTGATCCATAAACTGCGAAAGCTGCGACGAACCGAAGAACTCCTTTATGGCCGCCGTTACCGGACGTATATTGATAAGGTTGGACGGCATGGCCACATCCATATCCTGCAGGCTCATGCGCTCGCGCACCACACGCTCGAGCCTTGTAAGACCCACGCGCAGTTGATTTTGCAGCAACTCGCCCACAGAGCGGATACGCCGGTTGCCCAAGTGGTCGATATCATCTATCGTGCCGATGCCGTGCGGCAACCCGATCAGGTAGTTGATGGACGCTATGATATCATCCGGCACAATATGGCGCGGAATAAGCTCGTGCGCGTGCTCTTTATAAAACGCCGTCTGCGCGTCCTCATCCATATCTTTGGCCGTTTTTTGCAGCGCCAGCAGCGTGGGCAGGTGCACGCTTTCGTTTAAGCCCGCAAGCGCGGGGTCAAAGCTTAAAAAGTGTTTGGGGTCTGCAAACTTGTTGCCCAGCACCTTTACGCGCTTGCCCTCCGCAACGGCCAGCCATACGTATTCTATGCCGGCGTTTTGTATGGCCTTCGCCTGCTCGCGGGATATGACGCCGCCCGCTTCGGCCAGCACCTCACCCGTAACGGGCGATATGGCGTTTTCGGCAAGCGTATGCCCCGCTATGCGCCAGCCCAGCGCAAGCTTTTTGTTGAATTTATAGCGGCCCACGCGCGCCAGATCGTACCGCTTATCAAAAAAGAGCGCGTTTAAAAGCGCGCGCGCGCTTTCTTCCGTTGGCGGCTCACCCGGGCGCTGGCGCTTGTAAATTTCGATCAGGCCCTCCTCTACCGAGGCGGTGCCGTCTTTTTGCAACGTAGCTGTCAGGCGTTCATCCGTGCCCAAAAGCTTTTCGATCTGCGCGTTGGTGCCATAGCCCAGCGCCCGCAAAAACGCCGTGATCTGCACCTTGCGCTGCCGGTCTATCTTTACCTGCAACACTTCGCTGCTATCCGTCTCATATTCCAGCCAGGCGCCGCGGTTGGGTATCACCTGTGCGGAAAATAGCTGCTTGCCGTATTTATCTATGGATTTTGAGTAGTACACGCCCGGCGAGCGCACAAGCTGGCTGACGATGACACGCTCTGCGCCGTTGATGATGAATGTGCCCTGCTCCGTCATCAGCGGGAAGTCGCCCATGAAGACCTCCTGCTGCTTCACCTCTCCCGTTTCTTTATTGATCAGGCGCACGACGACTTTAAGGGGCGCGGAATAATTCACGTCCCTCTCCTTGCATTCCTCTACGGAGTATTTGGGGTTGCTCCTGTCTATATAGTAATCGACAAACTCCAATACCAGCTTTTCGGAATAATCGGTAATGGGCGAAATATCGTCGAGTACTTCTTTTAAATCTTCTTTGATAAAGCGTTCGTATGAATTCTTTTGCACCTCTATAAGATCAGGCATTTCAAGTACTTCGTCGATACGGGAAAAGCTCATGCGCGCCCGCTTCCCCATCTTCACCTCATGCACCATCGCGTTCACTCCTAACTGATGTTTCGCATCAAAAATCTTTATCATACTGATCCGCGCGCAAAGTATCCGTTACGCGGATCAGGGGCTAAAAAAATCTTATGCTCCATAAAATTGGTTAAATTTCCCTCTAAGGACCGGCATACCTATGGAGTCTTCCCGTTTTAAGCCCATTCAATACCGCTTTTCGGCATAAAACGGGCATCCATTACGCAATTCTATATTCTTGTGCAATTTGTTATTGTATCACGCCATTTGCAAATAGTCAATTTTTTGTTTGAAGTTTTTGTATATAGTTTTTGTATATACACACAACAACCGCCGACAAGAACCATCACCTCTTACCCGCCATGCCCGGTACGCGTGTTTGCGTCATTGCCGGATCTTTGCAAACATCATCCTTCCGGCGGCCGTTTGCAGCACGCTCGTCACGGTTACGTCCAACTGTTCGCCTATCAGGCGTTTGCCGCCCTCAACAACAATCATGGTGCCGTCGTCCAGGTAAGCGACGCCCTGGTTATTCTCCCTTCCTTCTTTTACGATAGCCACATGCATCTCTTCTCCGGGCAGCACAACAGGCTTGATGGCATTTGCAAGCTCGTTGATGTTGAACACCG
>JAISXK010000058.1 GCA_031270585.1 Clostridiales bacterium
GCTTTGCCGTGGGCCGCACGCAGGAGATATTATATTACATCAAGCGCATACTGAAGAAGAACCGGCTGCCGGAGCTTCGCGCCGTTCCGGTATATATCGACAGCCCCCTGGGCATTGAAGCCACCAAGGTATATGAACGCTGCGCAAAGGGGTATTATGACGCCGAGGCGCGCGAAATGGCCAAGGATGGCTCTCCCTTTGATTTTGCCACGTTGCGCGTGGCAAAATCCACAGACGAGAGCAAGGCCATCAACAACGAACACGGCTGCAAAATCATCATATCCTCCTCCGGTATGTGCGACGCGGGGCGCATACGCCACCACCTGAAGCACAACCTTTACCGCGCCGACTGCACCGTGATATTCACAGGCTACCAGGCGCAGGGCACGCTGGGCCGCGCGCTATTGAACGGCGTGCAAAAAGTAAAGTTTTTTGGCGAAGAATTGCGCGTCAACGCAGATATACGCCGGCTGGACGGGTTTTCGGGCCACGCGGGCATGGATGAATTGCTGGAATGGGTTGCGGCTATCACGCCAAAACCGCATAAGGTGATACTGGTTCACGGCGAAACCGAGGCGTTGCTGACATTTTCGCGCGCGCTGCAGGACGCGGGGCAGGATACGCTGATACCTTACCTCGGCGACGCGTACCTTCTCGACAGCGGACGCACGCGTACCGCAGCCCCCGCGCCCGAGGCCGCCGCCATAGAAACCACCGCGCGGGATTATGGCATTCGCAAGGAGGTCGCGCGGATAATTGAGCTGCTGGATAAGAACGCGGATCGGCGCTCGCCCGATATGCCGCTGAAGCTATCCATACTTGAGGCGGATGTGAAGGCGATTGTGGATAAGTGGGAAGCGATACTGTGAAACCATGAAACGCGCAAAACCCACGGGATACAATCCGGACACAACCCGCGAAAAAATTCCCTATTGACATTGGGCCGCATATATTGTACGATGCCAAGGATAAGAATATGGAGCGTAAAAACACAAAATGCAAGCTTTGATGAGGGTGGCAATCCCATATATTGTAGCGTTTAGCTACGGGGCCGGTTGTTCCAAACACTGATGTTTTTTACATTCAGTGTTTTTTTTTGAAATTTTTTATGGAGGTAGCATGATGTCAGACAAGCAAACCACAAGTAACGCGATGGATAGGCTTTACGACAGCGTAATGAAAAAAGGGCCGGTATGCGTGGGGCTCGACACACAGTTAAAGTTTTTGCCCGCGTGTTTGCAAAAGCAGGATTATGCCGAAGCGGAAAAACTGGTTATGTTTAACAAACGCGTCATAGACGCCACCCGCGACAACGCCGCCTGCTTTAAAGTGCAGATTGCCTGCTACGAGGCGCTGGGCCTTGGCGGCATGCAAGCCTACGCCGAAACGCTGCGCTACGCGCGCGGCAAGGGCTGCGTCGTAATAGCGGATGTAAAACGCGGCGATATCGCCTCCACCGGCGAATTATACGCCAGGGCGCACTTCACCGGCGACTTTGAGGCGGATATTATCACCATCAACACCTACATGGGCGAGGACGCGCTTTCCCCCTACTACCCCTACATAGAGCGGGGCAAGGGCGTGTTCGTACTGGTAAAAACAAGCAACCCGCATAGCGGCGACGTGCAGGACCTCAACTGCAACGGCCAAACCGTATACGAACGCATGGCGCGGTTGGTTGGCGAATGGGGCGGCGCCTTTATCGGCGAAAGCGGCTTCTCGGCGGTGGGCGCCGTAACGGGGCTCACCTACCCCGGCGAATTTGCGGCCATACGCGATTTGATGCCCAACACGTGCCTGCTGATACCCGGCTATGGGGCGCAGGGCGGCACCGGCAAGGATATCGCGAGCTTTTTCAAGGATGGCGTGCGCGGCGTCGTCAATAACTCCCGCGGACTTTTGACCGCCCATAAGGAAAAAACGGAGCGGGACGATTACGACGTATACATCCGCGACGCCGTGTGCGACATGCGCAGGGATATTGAGCAGTGGCTATAATTTGAATATATGGAGAAATACGACGCGATGAACACAGCGATGGATTTGATGAAAATGAGCGGCGCTTTTTTAGAGGGGCACTTTTTGCTCACGTCGGGCAAGCATTCCGGCAAATACTGCCAATGCGCGCGGTTGCTGCGCTTCCCAAACCTTGCGGAGCAGGCGCTTGCCCCCGTGGCGCGGCGGATAAAAAGCCTTAACGCCACCAAGGTTTGCGGACCCGCCATGGGCGGCATACTCGTATCCTACGAACTGGCGCGGCAACTGGGCGTCGAAAGCCTGTTTACAGAGCGCCTGGATGGAGAAGTGACGCTGCGGCGCGGCTTTACCGTAAGCCCCGGCGACCGCGTTATCATAGCGGAAGACGTGATAACGACGGGTAAATCCACCATGGAAACATACGACGCGCTGGTGGCTCAGGGCGCAAATATTGTGGGCGTGGCATGCCTTGTGGATAGAAGCAACGACGGTCTGTCGCTGCCCATGCCGGTCTATTCCGCCATCAATTTGCATATAGACATTTACGACCCGGACGCGTGCCCGCTGTGCAAGGCGGGCGCCGGCAAGCCCGTTAAGCCCGGAAGCCGCCTGTAGTTATAAAATATATCCCATGACGGTATAAAAACTTTTAATGAGGCG
Organism: Clostridiales bacterium; assembly: GCA_031270585.1. Classification (GTDB taxonomy): domain Bacteria; phylum Bacillota; class Clostridia; order Christensenellales; family CAG-138; genus JAISXK01. The sequence continues at coordinate 2,638 of JAISXK010000058.1, forward strand.
TTTGTTTAAAGCCACGGCAGGGGGTTAAAAAAAGTATATTGTCCGCTATAATATGTATATAGTTCAACGCGGAGGAAATACTATGCCCAAAGCGAAGCGCCAACGCTCCATCAAGAACGTTGTTTTATTGTTAATTGTTACGAGTATCACGGTTTTTACCGTGATATTTGTCGCCATTTTTTATTACGCCATGCCGGGAATGCTGCGGGAGGCCGAGGAAAGCTACCTGCGCGAGCAGCTTGATTATGTAAACGGCCTATTGCAGGACGCCATCAGCAACACGCACTATATGGCCTACGACATAGGCATATGGGATGAAAGCGTGCGCTTTGCCACGGGCGATTACGCGGACTATATCGTGGACACCTGGGCCGATACCTCACTTTTGGATACCTATCAGTTCAACTTCGTTATCATGGTGGACGCCGCCGGCAACGATCTGTATACGGAATATTACGATTACCGCAACGGCACGCACATCCCCCCCTATGGCGAAGGGTTTAGCGCTTATATAGACGAGGCCATGGGAGAGCCCGTGCGCGCGCGCTATGCCGGCCTTGATACCGCCCCGCCCGATGCCGAGGATATGGGGCTTGGCGGCATATTGTTTTTTGAGGGCGAGGCGTACCTTGCCGCCACCATGCCCATTATGCACAGCAACCGGCAGGGCGGCGTATACGGCGCCGTTACGCTTGGCCATAGGCTGGATAACGCGTATTTTCAGGCCATTACGCATTTGGATACCACGAGCTTTGAGGTGTTGCCGCACGACCGGATCGCGTACTATGATACGCGTATACAGCGCGAATACAACATGGCTTACACACAGATACCGCTTTCGGATATCTCGGGCAACCCGGCGCTTTTATCCATGCGTGATACGCGGCGCATCTATAACGACGGCTGGCAGACGATTATTTACACCACGCTCACGATGCTTGCCGCTATCATTTTGCTTGGCGTGACGCTCTACCTGATCGTGCGGCGTTTTGTCGTAAAACCCATACACGCGCTCTCCGCCGATATTGCGTACACCGGCATATCCACAAGCCAGCTGCAAGCGAAAAGCTATGGCGGCAGCCTCGAACTATATTCGCTGTGCGGTTCCATCAACGAGATGCTTGCACGCATAAAATCCACCAACATCACACGAGAGGTGCTGCAAAACCTGTTAAACGGCGTGGATGCGCTCCTTTTTGCCACCAACCCCGATACGCATGAAATATTGTTCATCAATGATGTGATGCGCAAGCAGTTCAACCTCACAAACGATGTGATCGGGGATAAATGCTATAAACATCTGCATACCCACCAGGATGTGCCCTGCGACTTTTGCCCCATCCCCAAGCTGAAGAAAAACCCCGATAAGGCCATCACCTGGGAAACGACGAATGCCGTCAGCGGCCTTTGTTACAGAAGCACGGACAGCCTCATCAAGTGGCCGGGGCTAAAATACGCGCATCTGCAATTCGCGCTTGATATCACCGGCGCCAAGAGCGCCGAATCCTCCATGCTGCGCAGCATGCAGCAGGAAGCGCTCATGTCCTCCATATCCCAAAGCTTTTTGGCGCTTGAAAAAATCGATACGCTCATCTATGGCGCGCTGAAGATGACGGGCGAGTTTATGGGCGTCAGCGAGCTTGTGATAGCAAAGATCGATATCAGGAATGGCGCCATAGGGTACGCATACGGTTGGTACGGCGAGCAAAACCGGGCAAAGACGCCGGGCGCAGCCCCGCTTGCGTTTGAAACCGGCATGATGCTGTATGACGAGTTCGTGACCAAAAAGCGGCCGGCTGTCGTTTGCCGGAATACCGAAGATTTTCCAAACTTCCGGTTTTTATCCGACACAGGCGTAAAATCCTTCATCACGGTGCCGCTTATGGTATTTGGCGAGCTGTGGGGCTTTCTTAGCGCGGATGATTGCGCCGGCCCCCGCGCGTGGAGCATAAGCGACGAACAACTGGTGCTGACAATCGGCAGCATCATATCCGGCGTGATCGCCCGCAACGGCACTGAAGAAGACCTGGCGCGCATGAGCAACCTTGTCAACAGTTCGCCGCAGTTTATCAGTTATGCCGATGAGAAAGGCAATTTTATATACTGCAACCCAAGCTCTTTGCAGATATTGGGCTATACCGCCGAAGAACTCGTGGGCAACAGCATGCGCATGCTGACAGACGAAACCACCTATGAGTATATGATCAATGGCTTAATCCCCCGCATCATTCAAAGCGGAAAGCTGGATTTTGAACTTACGTTGCGCTGCAAAAACGGCGACGAGCGCGTGATGTCGTTCTCCTCCTTCAAAACCGGCGCGGATATGATGGGCATTGGCTCCATCGCCTCGGATATTACAGAAAAAAAGCGTCTGGAACAGGATCTGATCAACGCCAAAGAACTGGCGGAGGAAAGCAGCCGCGCCAAAAGCGATTTCCTTTCACGCATGAGCCATGAAATGCGCACGCCTATGGGCGCGATTATCGGTATGACGAGCATCGCCAAAGCATCGCCCGCTATCGAAAAGAAGGAATACTGCCTGGATAAAATCCAGGAAGCCAGCAGCCACCTCCTGGGCGTAATCAACGATATATTGGATATGTCGAAAATCGAGGCGAAAAAATTCGAGTTTGCGCATACGGAGTTTAACTTTGAAAAAATGCTCATGCGCGTGGTTGACGTGAACAATTTCCGCATAGATGAAAAAAAGCAAACGTTGAACGTGCATATAGACCCACGCATACCGCGCTTTTTGATAGCGGACGAGCAGCGGCTGGCACAGGTGGTCACAAACCTTGTATCCAACGCCGTGAAGTTTACGCCGGAAAATGGTCTGCTATCCATCACGGCCGATTGCGTCGCCCAAACGGAGGATAGCTGCACCCTGCGCGTGGAAGTCAGCGACAGCGGCATTGGCATCAGCGGCGAGCAGCAGCGGCGGCTCTTCCGCTCGTTTGAACAGGCCGACGGCGGCATATCGCGTAAGTTTGGCGGCACGGGTCTTGGTTTGGCGATAAGCAAAAACATTATAGATCTGATGAACGGCGAAATATACGTGAAGAGCGAGGTTGATAAAGGCTCCACATTCGGCTTTGTGATCACGGTCAAGATAGGGAGCGCAGGCCGGAAAAACCTGCTTGCCCCCGGCGTCAAATGGGAAAACCTGCGCCTCATGGTGGTGGATGATTCCCCCGACGTGCTGGAATACTTTAAGAGCATAACGGACTCTATAAACATAAAATGCGATACGGCAAACGGCGCCGATGAGGCGCGCGCGCTCATTGAAAGCAACACGGGCCTGCCCTACAACATTATATTCATAGATTACCGCATGCCCGGCATGAACGGCATTGAGCTCGCGCGCACCATTAAGGACGATTTCTGCTCGGATACCGCAGTCATCATGATATCCGTGGGGGAATGGAGCGAGATAGAGGCGGAGGCCAACGCCGCCGGCATAGACAGGTTCCTGCCCAAGCCGCTCTTTCCCTCCATGATCGTGGATTGCATCAACGAATGCCTCGGCGTAAATACTCTAACCGAAACGCCGGAATTAGCCCACACACACACCGAGCAGTTTTCCGGCTGCAAAATCCTGTTGGCGGAAGATATCGAGATCAACCGGGAGATCGTTATTTCCCTGCTTTCGGATACGGGCGTATTGATTGACTGCGCGGAAAACGGCCGGCGCGCGCTCGAAATGTTCCGCGAAAACAGCTGCGCGTATGATATGATATTCATGGACATCCACATGCCGGAGATGGACGGCTACGAGGCCACGCGCCACATACGCGCGCTGCCCGTGCCGCGCGCCAAAACCGTACCCATCGTGGCCATGACGGCAAACGTCTTCCGTGAGGACGTGGAAAAATGCCTTGCCGCCGGCATGAACGGGCATATAGGCAAGCCGCTCGACCTTGACGAGATGTTTGGCATGATGCGACGGTATTTGCCGGGATGATTTGCATGCGGGCAACCGCCCCTTTGGCGTAAGTGCCCGCGTTATTATAAATATCTTCTCGTTTGTTTTTTATATTTTATATACTCTTCACCAAACCTTTTTTGTAAAAATTGTTCCTCGTTCAATATTTGGACGTGTATCCCCGCAATTGTAAGTATTGTCAATACAGTAAATATGATGTTGGGATATATCAGGGTGATACCTGAAAAATATAAACCCATAAATACAAATATTGGATTCCGTGAATATTTGAATATTCCGGTTGTTATCAATTCATTTGAATTTTTTTCATCTATTCCTATGCGCCACGCCCGGCCAAATGAAACCAACGCGAAAAAAAATATTATTAAACCCGTGTAACAAAACAGTATTCCAATATATTTTAACCACAAAACGTTTATCAAATAATTTGATACTATTGGCGGCAATTCTATATGCAAAGCAATGATAATGACAAAAGCACTCCATACTATTAACACCGGAACCAAAGATATTTCTATTATTTTTTCGAGTAATTTTTTTGATTTGTCTCCAATTACCCATACCTTAACGCCTTTTTTGTATAATAACAGTATCCTGCCTATCATGAACGTATAGAAAATCACAAGGCTTATAATTGCCAAAATATCAATAGTATTCATAGTATTCTCCAAGAGATGATTCAAAACGGGAAAATAGTATTATAGCAGCTTTTCAAGTATCGCCATGCCGGTTTTAAACCAAAATGGCTCCAGCCGCTTTTTTACGGCCCGCAGTTTTTCGACGATTAAGATATGTTGCGGGCACTTTTTTTCGCACGCGCCGCAGGCGACGCACCGGCTGGCGATGTTTTTTCTTTGGCTGTTACTTGCCCCGGTGCTCACCACATACTGCTGGAAGCCCGCGAAAAAGCCCGCCGCGCACGCCACGTTGTAAGAAGCGAAGCACGCCGGTATATTGACGCCATGCGGGCAGGGCATGCAGTAGTCGCAGCCCGTGCATGGTATTTTATAAAACGACTGGAACGCCAAAGCGGCTTCGCCAAGCGTATGCTCTTCGGCCGCGCTTAACATGTTAGGCACGGCCTGATGCGCGGTCGCGGTATTCTCAAGCAATTGGCTCTCTTCGTTCATGCCGGAAAGCACGACCGTAACCTCTTCCTGGTTCCACAACCAGCGCAGCGCCCACGCCGCCGGACTATAGCACAGGCCCGATTCTTTAAAGCGGGCAAGCGCGCCGTCAGGCATGCGGTTTGCCAACTGCCCGCCCAGCAACGGTTCCATAATAAACACCGGCAGGCCGCGCGCGGCGGCCGCGCGCAACCCCGCCTTGCCCGCCTGAAAATCGGTATAGACGTAGTTATATTGTATCTGGCAAAAATCCCAAGGGTAGGCGTCCAGTAGCGCAACAAAATCCGTCGCGGTGCCATGGAATGAAAACCCCACCTGCCGGATGCGTTTCTCCCGTTTCTTTTCTTCAATCCAATGCTCCACACCCAGACCGCACAGGCGGCGCCATGTCGCCATATCCGAAAGGTTATGCATGAAGTAATAATCGATATGCTTCGTTTGCAGCCGCCCGCATTGTTCTTCAAACAGTTCGTCCAACTTCTGCCTCGTATGGCATATGCCAAGCGGCAGCTTTGTCGCGACGTATACTTTATCCCGCAAAGAATTTTTTTCCAATATCCGCCCGAGCACCACCTCGCTGTCGCCATAAACATAGGCGGTATCGAAGTAGTTCACGCCGTTTTCCACAGCCTTTACTATGAGCGCCTCCGTTTTGGCCATATCGGTTTTGCCAAGCGTCCGCGGAAAGCGCATACAGCCAAAACCCAGTATGGATAAAGCGTTACCGGACTTTGGATCTATGCGGTATTGCATGGGATGCCCTCTTTTCTTTGCTTTAAGGTTCTCTTTATTTTAAATTATAGTACGGTTCCCGGTAATACTGTATCAATCCGGGGCGGCAAAAGCAAGCCATATTTTATTCCCTTGGCGAAGGCCCTTATCAAAGGCGCGCGCCACATTTACCCATGCGCCAGGCGCGCGATATGCGCGACAATCTCCTGCCCTATGCGCCACTGCGCCTCTATTGTGGAACCGCCCACATGCGGCGTCATGCTCACCTTATCGTTACGCATCAACCGCTCGTCGGCGCAAGGCTCCTGCGCGTACACATCCACGCCATAGCCGCGCAGCGCGCCGCTGTCTAACGCGTCCAGCACGGCGTCCACATCCACCATGTTGCCGCGGCTGGTATTGATCAACACCGCCCCGCGCTTCATTTGGGCGATGGCGGCCGCGTCCAATATGGGCGGCGCGCCCTTTGGGCCAGGCGTGTGCAGCGACACATAATCGCTCATGCCCAAGAGCGCATATAGCTCATGGCGCCTGCAGGGCTCATATTCCTTTTTGTGGCCCGAACGGTTTGTATACACCACCCGCATGCCCAGCGAGTGCGCGCGCGTCGCAACCTCCCCGGCGATGCGGCCCATGCCAATCAGCCCCAGGGTTTTGCCCGCAAGCTCCGTGCCCTTATATGCCTTCTTTTCCCATTTCCCTTCGCGCATGGTATGGTTTGCGATGCCTATGCAGCGCGCGATGCTAAACATATGGCCGATTGTGAGTTCCGCCACCGAGGCCGAGCTCGCCTTGGGCGTGTTGTTCACCTCAATCCTGCGTTCCCGCGCGTATTCCACATCGATATTGTCCATCCCCACGCCCGCACGGATGATCATCTTAAGCCGCTTTGCGTCCACTGCGGCGTCGATCACGGGCGCGCGCACCTTCGTCGCCGAGCGCACCACCAATACATCAAAGTGCCGCACCTGTTCCATAAGCGCCTCCGGCTCATAAAACTGCTGCACAACCTCCGCACCCATGGATATAAGCTCCCGCACAGCGTCCTTGTCCATGCCATCCGTCGCCAAAACTCTTAACATGAAGCGCAACTCCTTTCTTTGTTGGCTAAGTCGCCGCTGATCCATGCGGGCAAACGGCTTTGCCGGCCCTCATTTCATCAGTTGTTACCTAAATATTTTTTTTGAATAAAAAATATTTAGAAGGTTATCGGGCAAACGCCGGGCCGCGCCTGATAATCCATGGCCCGGCCCCTGTATAAACTATTTTTGTTCAAACCGTTTCATAAACGCCACGACCTTTTCCACGCCCTCTATGGGCATGGCATTGTAGATGGACGCGCGCATGCCGCCCACCGAGCGGTGGCCTTTGAGATTGGCCATGCCGTTTTTCGCGGCCTCTTTCACGAAGCTATCGTTGATCTCATCGCTTTGCGCGCGGAAGGTAACGTTCATCAGCGAGCGGCTCTCGCGGCTTACGGGATTTTTAAAGAGCGCGCTTTCGTCGAGATAATCGTACAGTATGGCCGCCTTTTTCTCGTTGAGCTTTTTCATCCCGGCCAGGCCGCCAATGGATTTTATCCATTCCAACACCAGCTTGCAGATATAGATGGGGTAGCACGGCGGGGTGTTATACATGCTGCCGTTATCCGCCATGACGGCATAGTTGCACATGGTAGGCACAAACGCCGGCAACTCTTTTGTTAAGAGCTCTTCGCGCGCGATGACGATGGTAAGACCCGCCGGCGCGACATTCTTTTGCGCGCCTGCGTAGATCAGACCGAATTTACTTACATCCACCGGCTCGGAGAGTATGCAGCTGGACATATCCGCCACAAGCGGCACATTGCCCGTATCGGGTATGTAATTGAACCTCGTGCCGTAAATGGTGTTGTTGAAGCAGATATGCACATAATCGGCGTCCTTGCGCAGGCTTAGCTCGCTTTGTTGCGGTACGCGGCTGAAGGTTTCGCCCTTTGTGGTGGCGGCAAGCCCTATATCGCCGTATTTCTTTGCCTCGTCGTAAGCCTTGCCGGAAAACTGGCCCGTTACGATATAATCGGCCTTGCCGCTTTTTAAAAGATTCATGGGCACCATGGCAAATTGCAATGACGCGCCGCCCTGCAAAAACATCACTTTGTAATTGCCGGGTATGCCCATCACCGTGCGCAGCAGCGCCTCCGCGCCGGTGATGATCTCATCGTATACCTTGCTGCGGTGGCTCATTTCCATCACGCTCATGCCGGAGCCATGGTAGTTGAGCATCTCTTCCCGCGCGCTTTCAAGCACGGGCACGGGCAGCATGGAAGGCCCTGCGGAAAAATTAAAAATACGATCATAAGACATGGCGTTTTCTCCTTCAAAAATATATTCCTGCACGCGTTAAACGTATATCATACCGCCGATACACCGGCCGGATACTTTTGTTTGTCATCGCGCCGTCAGCGTTCTTCGCGAAAGTAGTTTATGCCGCACGCCTTGGGCTGCGCGCGTTCCTTCCCCTGCCGGATGGACGTGATGACGAGCACCACCACCGTGGCGATATAGGGCACCATATCATAAAACTGCGTAGCGACATCCTTGATGGGCATATAATAGCGCAAAACCGAAAGCCCGCCGAACAACAGCGCGCCTATCATTGCGCGCGCGGGGCTCCAGGCCGCGAATATAACCAGCGCCACGGCGATCCAGCCCCTGCCGTCAACACAGCCGTGCACCCATGTGCCCGAAAAACGCACCATGGAAATATACATGCCGCCCAACCCGCACAGACCCCCGCCAACGCACGTGGCCAGGTATTTGTAGCGCGCCACGTTGATGCCCGCCGCATCCGCCGTGGCCGGGCTTTCGCCCACGGCCCGCAAATTGAGGCCCACGCGCGTTTTGTTTAAAAACCAGGTCATCAGCACCGCCACAATCACCGCCATATACACCACAAAATCATGCGAGAAAAGCATTTTGCCAAGCACGGGGATTTTTGAAAGCAGCGGCATTTCAATGTTGTTGAACATGCTTTTCGTAACGTCCGTAATGGACGCGTAGCCACCCGCGCGCATGCCTAAAAGCTCGCCAAAGAAGTTACCTATGCCGGCGCCGAATATGGTAAGCGTAAGGCCGGTTACATTTTGGTTTGCGCGCAGCGTAACCGTAAGCACGCTGTAGATCAGTCCGCCAAGCGCCCCCGCGAGAATCCCTCCCGCCACCGCCAGCAGCACCGAAACAAGCCCGTTCGCGGCCGCGCCCATGGCCGCCTCGTAAAGCCAGGATGCCGAGATGCCCGCCATGGCGCCCATATACATCATACCCTCTACGCCCAGGTTGAGATTGCCGGATTTTTCGGTCAATATTTCGCCAAGGGTCGCCAGTAACAGCGGCGTCGCCGCCAGCACCGCGGCGTTAAAGAAATCCATTATGGTTTGTACGACGCCCACTTCACTCATTTGGCTTCTCCTTCCCGTCGCGGATCACAAGCGCGTAGTTTAAAAAGAACTCGCAGCCCAGCATGAAGAACAGTATGAGACCCGTCAATACATCCGCCGCAGCCAAAGGGATTTTAAACGTGGTTTGTATGGTGTTGCTGCCCCTTTGCAGCATGGCGATAAACACGGCCACAATCACCATCACGATGGGGTTCAGGTTGCTGAGCCACGCCACGGTGATGGCTGTAAACCCCACCCCGCCGGCCGTAGATTCGCTCAAGGTATAGTTTGCGCCCGCCACCACCAGGTAGCCCGTCAACCCGCACAGCGCGCCGGAAATGACCATGGTGCGCAAAAACACCCTGCTCACGCTCATGCCGGCGTAACGCGCCGTTGGGATGCTTTCGCCCACCACGGTTATTTCGTAGCCCTGCTTGCTCTTTGTTAAATACAGGTAGACGAGCGCCACCAGCACGACGGCGACGATCCAGCCAATATGCACGTCAAATACCTTGGGCAACCGCGCCGCAGGCTCAAACATGGCGATCTTAGGGAAGCCCCGCTGCTTGGGGTCGATCCAGGGGCCGTACTGCAAAAACCGCACGCACTCCAGCGCGATATAGTTGAACATCAGCGTAAAGAGCGTTTCGTTTGTGTTCCACCTGGCCTTAAACAACGCCGGTATCAGCCCCCATATGGCCCCGCCCGCCATGGCCGCCAACGCCATGACGATTAAAAGCAAGGCTTGGGGCAGCGTCTGGTATTGGTACAACGCGAAGTATGTCGCGCACACCGCGCCCATCAATATCTGGCCTTCTGCGCCGATGTTCCAAAACCGCATTTTAAACGCCAGCGCGACGCCAAGCCCCGCTATCAACAGCGGTATGGCGATACGCACCGTTTCTTTTGTTACAAAGGCGCTGCCAAACGCGCCTATCACCATGTCGCGGTAAACCGGCAGGGGGTTATGCCCCAGCGCCAGCAACAGCAGCGCCCCCGCCACCAGCGACGCAAGCAGCGCCAAGGCACGTATCATATACGCGCGGCCCCTTGATATGGTGTCTTTTTTTATGATGCGCACGAACGGCTCATGGGCGCGCGCCGCCACTTTTGTAGCGCTCAAGTTTCCACCCCCTTACCGTTTGCGTTTTTAGCGCCGGCGTCTATCTCGGCCTGTCCGCCCGCATGCGTCATCAGCAGGCCCACCTGCTCTTTGCCGGTGACGGCGGCATCCACGACGCCGCTGACACGGCCGGCGCACAACACGACCAGTCTGTCGCAAAGCTCCAGCAGCACGTCCAAATCCTCGCCTATAAAGAGCACCGCCACACCCTTTTTCTTTTGCTCGTTTAACAGGTCGTAAACCGTATACGACGAGTTGATGTCGAGCCCGCGCACGGGGTAGGCCGCCACCAGCACGGCGGGGTCACTTGATATTTCGCGCCCCAGCAGCACCTTTTGCACGTTGCCGCCCGATAAGCGCCGCACAGGCGTGGAAGTGCCGGGCGTTACTATCTCCAGCCGCTCGATCAGCGTATCCGCAAGCGCCTTGGGCGCCTTGCGGTCCACCAGGAAGCCCTTTGTATTGCGGTAGCTTTTGAGCATCACGTTATCGACCATATCCAGGCTTGCCACCAACCCCATGCCCAGCCTGTCTTCAGGCACAAAGGCGGTGTGCACGCCCTTTTGCACGATTTGCGCGGGCTTCAGGCCCACAAGCTCTTCCGTTTTATCGCCATGGATATAGAGTATGGATCCGCTTTCAATCGGATACAGCCCCGCGATCGCCTCGCAAAGCTCTTTTTGGCCGCTGCCCGCAATGCCCGCCACGCCGAGTATCTCGCCGCCGCGCACTGTAAAGCTTACGCCGTCAAGCGCCTTTACGCCTTCGGCGTTTTTGCAGGTAAGGCCGCTTATGCGCAGCCTGTCGGGCGTTTGGTTTAATTTTTCGCGCGCGATCTCAAGATTGACGCTGCGGCCCACCATGCCCTCGGTAAGCGATTTCACGCTGGCCTCGCGGGTTTGCACCGTGCCCACGCACGCGCCCTTGCGCAGTATGGTTACGCGGTCGGATATCTGCAATACCTCGTTCAGCTTGTGGGTGATGATGATGATGGCCTTGCCGTCGTTCTTCATGTTGCGCAGTATCTCAAAAAGCTTATCCGTCTCCTGCGGGGTAAGCACCGCTGTGGGTTCATCCAGTATGAGCGTATTGGCGCCGCGATACAGCACCTTGATTATCTCCACCGTTTGCTTTTCGCTTACCGACATATTATAGACCTTCTTGTCGGGATCCAGCACGAAGCCGTAGCGCGCGGATATCTCTTTAATCTCTTTGGCGCGCGCGGCGCGGTTGATGTTCATGCCGCCCCGCAGCCCCAGCACGATATTTTCCGTAGCCGTCATCACGTCCACCAGCTTGAAATGCTGGTGGATCATGCCGATGCCAAGATCAAAAGCGTCCTTGGGCGAGCGGATCACTACCTCCCGGCCATCCACGCTGATTTGCCCGCTATCGGGGAAGTAGATGCCCGAAAGCATATTCATAAGCGTGGTCTTGCCGGAGCCGTTTTCGCCCAGAAGGGCTAAAATTTCACCTTTTTTTACATTCAGGGATACGTTCTGGTTTGCGCATACCTTGCCAAACGTCTTTGTAATATTCGTGAGTTGCACGGCGACCTCGCTCGCGGCCAATGGCGTCACCCGCTTTCCTGAAATGTTGGTTTTTTGCGATACGTTCAATGCATGGGGCTATCGCGCAAGCCTACTATGGAGGCATAACCGAAGTTTCCGCCGATGACGGCGAAGCATAGTGCGCCATGCCCTTTGACCCTCCCCCGTGCTAAACGCCCTCGATAGGGCGTTTGGCACAGGGAGTGAAGGGCGCTTTGCCCTTTATTTGGGACACGGGGGCAAACCCCCCGTAAAGCGGCGGCGCAACAGCCCAATGGATGAGCCTATCACCAATGTGCTCAGGAGACGATGTTGATACCGTCGATAATGGCGTTGAACGCCGGGGCGGAAATCTCGTCGCTCTCCAGGAATACGGAATTTTCATTCTCGAACGTGAAGAGGACTTCCGATCCGTCCCAGTTGGTGATGACGGCGGGGTTGCCCGAAGCGTCCTTGAGCGCGCCGGAGAATATTTTGAGATCGCCCGATATGATCCTGGCCGCAGCGGCGTCGATGGCCTCCTGCGTGCCGGGGGCGGCAATCGCCGTGTTAAGCGGCGAGAGGTAAGCGGCGCCGGTCTCCAGACCCTCGCCCCAGTCTACCGATATGGTCTGGCCTTCCAGCAAAGCCTTCACGGCATACGTCATATAGATGCCCCAATCGATACGCGCGGAGATCAGCGAAGCGTTGGGCGCGGCCGGCGCCATATCGTTGTTGTAGCCCACATGCCATTTGCCGGCGGCTTCAGCCGCCAGAGCCGGCGAAACGCTGTCGGAATGCTGGGAGATCACATCACAGCCGCGGTTTAACAGCGCCTCGGCTATTTCACGCTCTTTGAGCGCGTCGCCCCAGGTGTCGGCATACATAACATCCATATACACATCGGGGTTCACGCTTTTCGCGCCCAGGAAGAAGGCCGTGTAGCCGCTGATAACCTCGGCATAGGGGAAGGCCGCCACATAGCCCAGGTGGTTGTTTTCGGTTTTCAGGCCGGCCGCGATACCGGCAAGGTAGCGCGCCTGGTGAATTTTCGCGAAGTAGTTGTGCAGGTTCGTTAGATCGTTAAAGTGCGCGTCGGAGCCCGTGGCGTGGCAGAACACCACACCGGGCTGCGCTTTTGCGGCCTCGACCACCTGTGTTCCGTAAGAGAAGCTTGTGGCGAATATGATCTGGCAGCCTTCGTTGACAAGCTCGTTGATGGCGGCGTTTGTGGCCGCGACATCGGTATCGTTGATGTTGAATTTGGGGATATACTGGTCTTCACGCAAACCCAGCTCGGCTATCATCTTTTTCGCGCCCTGGTCGTGGTTATAGGTATACCCCTGGTCGCCAAGATCCATAATGTGTACAACGCCGACTTTCAGGTTATCCTTCGTGACGGCTTCAGCCTTCCCGTCGCCGCCGGAGCTGCATGCCGCCAGGCTCAGCATGAGGGCAGCCATCAGTACAAGGGTAATTGCTTTTTTCATAAATACTTCCTCCTGTTTTGTCGAGTTTATTTTTAACACCTGCCGGGTTCCCCCGGCGCGGTGCTAAATTCACGCGATACCGATATAGTACTGTATACGTCCGCTTTTTTCAAGTGCGTAAATATCCGGCTCACAACTAAAGGGCTCGCCTGCGGCGCGCATGGCGTTGTCCACGTCTTTCAATCCGGAACCTGTAACGATCACGGTCACCTGCTCGCGGGGCTTGATAATGCCTTGATCCATGGCCTGCCACACGCCGGCAAGCGACGCGGCGGCGGCGGGTTCCGCAAACACGCCCTCTGCTGCGCCCAAGCGCCCGATAGCCTCCAGTATGGCTTCATCCGGCACGGCTACCCAGGCGCCGCCGCTTTCGCTCACCGCGCGCATGGCCTTAACGGGGTTTCGCGGCACGCCTACGGCGATGCTGTCGGCAAGGGTGTTTTCCCGCGCCGGCAAGAGCGGCCCCCCCGTTTGCCACGCCGTTACAAACGGCGCGCATCCCATGGATTGCACGCCCAGTATTTTGGGTATATGATCGATCATGCCCAACTGCAGCAGATCGTAAAAGCCGTTATACACGCCGCCGATGGTACACCCATCCCCCACGGAAAGAGCCACCCAATCGGTGGGTATAAAATTGAGCTGTTCGGCAATCTCCAGCGCGACGGTCTTTTTCCCTTCCGTCATCACGGGGTTGATGCCGGCGTTGCGGTTATAAAAGCCCCATTTATTGATGGCGTCGCGCGAAAGCTCGAAGGTTTGGCGGTAATCGCCCCGCACGGCGACAACGTTTGCGCCGAATACCATCAACTGCGCCACCTTGCCCTTTGGCGCGCGCTCGGGCACGAATATAACGGTCTTAAGCCCCAGCCGCGCGGCGTTGCCGGCCAGCGACGAGGCGGCGTTACCCGTGCTTGAACAGGCCACGGTATCATACCCCAGCTCTTTGGCGCGCATGAGCGCCACAGCCGAAGCCCTGTCCTTCAAAGAGCCGGTGGGGTTCTGCCCGTCGTCCTTTATATAGAGCGCTTTGAGGTTTCGTTCGCTTTCAAGCCGGTTGCTGCGGTAAAGCGGCGTAACGCCGACACGCAAAAAACGCTCCCACCCCCTGGCCTCCACAGGCAAAAGAGCGCGGTAGCGCCACATGCTGTTTGTGTGATCCATAGAGAGGGTCTTTCTGTTAAAGACCTCCTTTATGGCGGCATAGTCGAATAAGATATCCAATATGCCCGTTTCGCCGCAGTCGGGGCAGGTAAGCATATCCGTCTCATAAGGGAATTCTTTATGGCATAACGTGCAGCGATATCCGTTAACATGCATTGCGCTTTTTACCTTTCGCTTTTCTACTGCATGGGGTGTTCGCTATGGTACGGCGGCGGGCTGCTATGTAAATTCCTTTTTGTTTATCATACAATAAATAAATGTGTTTGTACAGGCTTTTGGATGGTGCTTATTATTTTTTTTTTGATCTAAAATAATTTTTTTAGTGTCCGTCGTACAGAAAAGCCCCGCGCCGCCACGCGGGTTTTGCGTGTAAACGCGGGGAAGCCTCTCTGATTTTAAGCGCGCGCGCTTAAAAACCCCTGGAACCTGAATGGGCGCCTGCGGCGCCCATTTTCCGGTTCGGTTAAGCATCGTACGCTTCCCCGCCTTTACGCGTACAGGTCGGCCGCCGTAATGCCGTCGATTATATCCTGATAGACGGTAACGACGGACGTATCGGCCACCCATTCGGCAAGCAGCGCGCTCCACTCGGCATCCTGCTTTTCCGTCAGAGCCGTCTCGCGAAAATCCGCTTCATAATCCGCAAAGCTCCTTACGCCGCCGGGCTCATTTTTGACGTATTGCAGTATATAATACCCATCCGCAAGCTCGATGGTATCAGTATAATCGCCGGGTGTCGTAAGAGCGAGCGCCGCCGTTTTAATCGCCGCGTCCCAGTCTTCAACCTCGGACGCGACGCTCATCAGCTTGCCCGACTCGCCAAAGGCGGGGTAATCGATATAATCAAGATCGGACGTGTATTCCTTCATCACGTCGTCAAAGGCGGCGCCGTCGCTCAGTTTCTGGCTCGCTTCGTCTATCTTTGTTTTGCTTTGGGCCAGCGCCGCATCGCGGATGGCTGCGCTTTCAACTTGCAGCGCGCTATACTCCGCCTTGCGCTCGGCCAGCAGCGCCGTGTTTTCGCTCGTTTCTTCCGCCACCGCAAGGTCGCCGATCTCGGCCTTTATTTCTTCCATTTTGGTCAGCTTCTCGTTATATTCCTCTCCAAAATCCGCAGGGATATCCACCTTAATAAGCTTAAAGCGCTTGTACCCGTCCGGCACGAACATGGGGGGGATACCGCCGTATTTTTCATAATCCTCCTGCGCGGATTTGTAGTAACTCAAATCCTCGGCCGCAAGGGTGTCGCTTTCCACCTTCTCATCATAGGCCGCGCGCACCTCTTCGTCGCTTATTGTCACCTCGGCGTAGATATCATCCTGCAGCATGGCGGTGATTTTATTTTTTATATAGTAATCACGCCCCCATTCGCGAAGCCCCGATTGATCCATCTCCTCTCCCACGTAGGATGCCGCGGCAACGCGGTATTGGACGGTAAGCTCCTCATCGTAATTGAGATCGGGGTTCGTTTCCAGGCTGGAGTTGGTCTGCGTGACGGCGGCGTTATAAACCTCGCGATCGATGTCGTCAACGCTTTCCTCTATCTCTTTCAGGTCGTCGTCGGTGAGCTTATCCGCATATCCCCGCTTTCTGGCCTCGTAATTTTGCATCTCGTAATTGAGCATTTCGTCAACGATCATCTTTTTAAAATATGCGAATTCGTCGGTACTCTGCGTAGGATCCATACCAAACTGCTGATACATGTTCACCATGTATTTAAGCTCGTTCAGGAAATACTCTTTTGTAATCTCCTCTTCGCCCACCTTGGCCACAATCTGCGCGAGATCCTTTTCCTGGTTAACGCTCACGAGCGAGCAACCGGCCAACAACGCCGCCGCCAGCAGCAGCAGGGCGATTAGAGCAGTAAAGCGCTTCTTCATTCACTTCTTCTCCTTCATTTCTGGGTGCGCGGCCGGCACATGGCCGCTTGCGTCTTTCCGCGCCGTTTAACCGGCCTTAAAAACGCTTTATTTTAGCTTCTCGGGAAACGTTTGCACAATACCCGCCGCGCGGGCGGCATTTCCGCATTCGGTCTGCAGGCTCACCTTGTCGTTGAGCTTACTGTTGTTGACAATGCGCGTTCTTAAAGCGTCCTTCACGCTCTCGTAGGGGCGCGCGCCGGGTTCTATGAATTCCATCAGCTTTATAATGCATACGCCGTCGCTCAGATACACCACGTCGGATATATCGCCCTCGTTTTGCAGTTGCAGCGCCGCCGCTTTATAGCTCGCCTCCAGATGCGTGCTGCCCTCGTGTACAAAATAGCTGATCAGGTGCGTATCCTGTGATTTCTCTTCCATAAGCTCTATAAAATCCGCCCCGTCCAGCACCTGCTGGCGAAGCTCCCTTATTTCATCGGCTAGTTCGCCCAGGCATTCCTCCCGCACGCTCTCGAAGGCTTCCTGGGCCTTTTCCATAACGGCGATCTGCCTTTCCACCTGTCCCGCGCCTTCGCCGTGCAGCGTTACAAGATCGTTATATTTATCCACCGCGTCCTGCGCGTTTTGGGCGGCCGTTTGCAGCTTTAGC
Source organism: Clostridiales bacterium (assembly GCA_031270585.1). Classification (GTDB taxonomy): domain Bacteria; phylum Bacillota; class Clostridia; order Christensenellales; family CAG-138; genus JAISXK01. The sequence goes on from JAISXK010000058.1 coordinate 19,693, forward strand.
AATTGGGCGTCGTTGAAGCGAAGCGTGATGCGCGCCGTATCCCGGTACCCTTCGGGCGCGTAAACGACGGGGTCGCTTACGTTTTCGCCAAACCAGGCGGGGTTGTTGTTGCATTGCATCTGATAGACCGCAACCTCGTTATCATAGCGGGCCTTCAACTCTTCCTCGGTCAACTCCATTATGCCCGCGACATGATCGACATATTTGTTTATGATAAAGGCGTCGCGCATATCGGCGCGCGCGCGCGCGGGCGTAAGGCCGCTTTCCTTAAGAAAGGCGATGTAAGCCTGCTCCGCCTTTTTGGCGCCGGCTTCATCCGTGCCGTATTGCTCGAGATAATAGGCGGTTACGCTGTTGTAATACGCAAGGTAGTTTTGATCGATAACGGCCTCTTCTTCGGCGCTCAACTCATCCAACCCCAGCGTGCGCGCCTCTTCGCGCATGGCGGCTTCATCCACCAGGTCGTCCAGCCGCAGAATCTTATACTCTTCAAATGTAGCCCTGTTTTCGGGCCTCGTAAGATCAACGCCGTTAAGCTTCACGTACAGCGCGAGCTGCTTATTCAAATACGCGTCAAAATACCAGCGATATACCGGTGTTTCGCCCACAAGCGCCACCACGTCGTCGCCATTTTTGCAGCCGGCAAACACCAACGCCGCCAAAAGCGGCGCCAACACAATCAACCATAGCCGTTTTGCTTTCATAACTTCCAAATCCTTTTACCCTTCGTGTTATCGCGTAAACCAAAGCGCAGGCAAACGCCCATTTTGGAGCAAATATCGGCGTAAAACGCGCGCCTACACTCAACTTTGTTCATTATACCCATTTCAAACGGCGGATGCAATGCAATTTCGTAAACAAAATGTGGCATACTAAGGCGCTATCAGGGCAAGACTGGGGCGATATTTTGCAAGCAATCACATTTGCCCCCTATATACGCGGGCGGATTTTATGATATACTTGATGGCAAGTATGAAGCGCAACCGCGAAAAACATAAAAAGACCAACGCCGCAGCGACACCGCGGCCACACACCGACCCGCACAGGGGACTTAGTGACGAAGAGGTTTCGCTGCGCGCCGGGCTTGGCCAATTTAACACGCAGCCAAAGCGTATAACAAAAACCATCGCGCAGATTTTGTTTGAGAATATCTGCACGTTTTTTAATTTTCTAAACGGTTGCATATTCGCGGCGCTCGTTGTGGTGGACAGCTACCGCAACATACTCTTTATGGGCGTGGTGCTCTGCAACCTTTTGATAGGCATTGTGCAGGAATGTCGCGCTAAATTCACCATAGAGAAGCTTTCGCTGCTAAACGCGCCGCTCACCTGTGTGATACGCAACGGCAAACGCGCCATTATCGACAGCGAAGGGATCGTGCCGGACGATATCATCGCCCTGCAGCCCGGGCAGCAGATACCCACGGATTGCGTACTTGTGGAAGGCGCCATAGAAACGGACGAATCGCATGTATCCGGCGAGAGCCGCCCGCAATACAAAAAGGCGGGCGACACGCTGCTATCGGGCAGCGCGGTGTTATCCGGCGGTTGCCTGGCGTGTGTTACGCGTGTGGGCGCGGATTGTTACGTAAACCGGCTTGCCAGCGAGGCGAAAAAATACGTTCGCCCCCGCTCGGAACTGATGCGTTCGCTGCGCCTCATCATACGCGTAACGGGCGCTATCGTGGTGCCGCTGGGGGCTTTGCTGTTCATCCGCATGTATGGCGCGCCGGGCGGCGATATGCAAAGCGCGGCCGAACAAACCGCAGCGTCCATGCTGGGTATGATTCCATCGGGGCTGATGCTGCTTACGTCGGTATCGCTTAGCGTAGCCGTGATTACGCTTGGCAAATACCGCGCGCTTGCCCAACAGCCGCAATGCGTTGAAATGCTCTCGCGCGTGGATATGCTCTGCCTTGATAAAACCGGCACGCTCACCACGGGCGACCTATGCGTGGAACATGTCGTATATATGCAAGGTGTAAAAAAAGAAACCGCCGACACGCTGCTCATCGATTTGATCGCCACCATGCCCGCCGCCAACCCTACGGCGCGCGCGCTGCACGCCTTTGCCGCCGCTTTGCCGGGCGTCATCCGGGATACGCCGGTTTCCGGCATTACGGCGTTCTCTTCATCGCGGCGCTACAGCGCTGCGGCCTTCGCGGGGTTTTCGCTGTATATCG
>JAISXK010000061.1 GCA_031270585.1 Clostridiales bacterium
GGATGGATGTTAAGGTGCAGAACAACATCTGCATCCTGCGGGATGATTCCGCCTTTGCAGGCAGTGTGGCGACGATGGATCTTTGCGTAAGGACACTGTACCATGCGGCGGGCATCCCCCTGCATGATGCCATCGCCATTTGCTCCCTCACGCCTGCCAAGGTAATAGGGCTACAGGATACCCTGGGCGTGCTTGCGGAAGGGTATGAGGCGGATGTGAACGTGTTTGATGAGGGTATCAACATCCTGTATACGCTGATACAGGGCGAGGAATACCAGAATAAGCTTTAATACCGGCGTATTTGAGATAGAGTGGTTATTGTTATGAATTTGCAGGGTATTCAAATTCCCATACGGCATAGCCCTGTTCTCGACAAGGGCTTTATACCGTTGAGTTTATTTTTTGCCCGACACCAGCAACTTGCTAAAAAACCTTTTGCTGTGGCGGTAGAACGCACAGGCGGCCATATTACAGTATATGATACGAAAATTATCGGCGAGCAGGCATACGCAAAAGCCGACAGGTATTATGTTGACAGGCTGGTAAAATTTCTTCTGTGGAGCCGCGGGGGTTTTTGCGTCACGCTTTGCGGGGATAAAGCGCTGGGGAAGGCTGTTGCGCAAGCGTATACCGATACCGGCGAACGGGCCTTTGATAAAGGCTTTATGGAACGGGTATACGGGCGGCCATTTGCTGTGCGGTTGCGCGGATATGAAGAAAGGCCCGTGGAAAACGAGATATCCAAACCCATTGGGCGGCATTTGGATGGTTGCAGAATTGGCTTCGACGCGGGCGGTTCGGATAGGAAAGTAAGCGCAGTGATAGATGGGGAGCCGGTATATTCGGAAGAAGTTGTTTGGTTTCCCAAGGAGAAAAGCAACCCGCAGTACCACTACGATGGTATTATGGAGGCGCTGCGAACCGCCGCAGCTAAAATGCCTCGGGTGGACGCCATTGGCGTATCTTCCGCCGGTGTATTTATTGATAACCGATGTAAGGTGGCATCCCTGTTTTTGAAAGTATCGCCGCAGGATTTTAAGACCCAAGCGGAGGATATATATCTGCGTGCGGCAAAAGAAATGGGGAATATCCCTATTGTTGTGGCAAACGATGGCGATGTAACCGCATTGGCGGGGGCGATGAGTATACGGAAAAACGGCGTGCTTGGCATTGCCATGGGCACGAGCGAAGCCGCCGGGTATGTAAATACCGCAGGCAACATTACTGGCTGGCTTAATGAGTTGGCGTTTGCGCCGGTGGATGGACAGCCTGACGCCATGCGGGATGAATGGAGCGGGGATATCGGCTGTGGCGTAAAGTATTTAAGCCAGGATGGCGTCATTAAGCTTGCAGGAAATGCGGGCATTCCGCTGGCGGGAGCAAATCCTGCCGAAAAGCTCAAAGAGGTGCAAGCTTTGCTTGAAAAGGGCGATGCCCGCGCGGAAGCGGTTTATCGTTCCGCCGGCGTATACTTTGGCCACACGTTGGCTCTGTATTCCATGTTTTATGAGATTCGCCATGTACTCATAATGGGCAGGGTGATGAGCGGGCGGGGCGGTGATATCTTATTGGAGGAGACGCTTCGCGTGCTTCGGGAGGAGTACCCTCACCTCGCCTTTTCCGCTGGAGCGCCGGATGAGAAGGCGCGGCGTGTTGGGCAAAGCGTGGCGGCAGCCAGTTTGCCAAAGCTATGCGACTGAACGAAACGGCCGAAACAATGCAGCAAGGGACTGATGAATGAAATGAAGCAGAGCTTTTATAACGCGGTGTATTTCGCTGAAGATGGAGCGTTTCACGCAGGGGGCTTTTCCGTGATGAATGGCCGGTTTTGTGATGTGGGCGCGGTGAGCGAAGGAGAAGATTTGCAAGGCGCCTATGTCATACCCGGGTTGTTGGATATCCATACCCACGGCAATTCAGGCTATGATTTTTCTTCATGCAACGCGGAAGAATTGGAGATCATTGCGAAAGCGCATGCCAAGGCCGGCGTTGTCGGGTTTTGCCCCACATCCATGACGTTGCCGGCGGAAACATTGGAGGAAGCGTTTTCCCATGCCGCGCGGTTGTATGCGCATCCGCCTGAAAGCGCCGCGCGCGTTCTTGGCGTGAATATGGAAGGACCATTTCTTTCGCCGCAACGTAAGGGCGCGCAAAACGCCGCATACCTCAGAAAACCGGATATGGCGTTTTTTCGCCGCATGCAGCAAGCGGCGCGGGGCCGCATACATATGATTGACATGGCACCGGAATTACCGGGCGCACTTGCGTTTATCAAGGCCGTTCGGGATGAGGCGATTATATCCCTTGCCCACTCAGACGCGGATTATGACGAAGCAAAGCGGGGATTTGAAGCGGGCATTACCCATGTTACGCATATGTTCAATGCCATTCCCGGCATCAGTCATCGCGCGCCGGGCCCAATTATAGCTGCGGCGGAGCGCAAGGATGTGATGGTGGAGCTTATTGCGGATGGCGTACATATCCATCCTGCCGTTATACGGGTATGCTACGCGCTTTTTGGCGCGGAGCGTATTTGCCTGGTGAGTGATTCTATGGAAGCGTGCGGCATGGGTGATGGCGTTTACCAGTTGGGCGGACAAACGGTGAAGGTGAAAGGCGCGTTGGCGACATTGGAGGACGGGACGATTGCGGGTTCCGTTACTTCGGTTTATACATGCATGCGGAATTGTATTTCCTGGGGGATACGCAGGGAAGACGCCGTCCGGGCGGCAACGCTAACGCCGGCAAAACGCCTGCATGCAGAAGAAGAATATGGGTCGATCACAAATGGAAAGCGGGCCGGCTTTCTCATTGTGGATGAAGGGTTTCATATCAAAAAAATATGCATTCCCGACTAAAGGAGTCGCCTGCGTGCAAGTTTCTACTGGGATACGTCCTCAATAACGCAAATCCATGTGCCCTTATCCATGTGGTGAGGTCTTTTCAAACACAATCCTGAACTCAGTATACTCTCCCGGCACGCTATCGACTGAAATGTTTGTTCCAAGCTGTTTCGTGATCGCCTGCGCGATTGCGAGCCCCAATCCATACCCGCTGTTCTTAGATGAGCGGGCGGGATCGCCGCGATAAAAACGGTCGAACAGGTGTGGCAGTTCCTCTTGCGGAATACCCACGCCATTGTTGCGTACAGAGCAGATCGCGCGTCGCTTTTCCCGCTTGAGCGATACGCTTACCTCTCCATTTTCATTGGCATACTTCACGGCGTTGTCCAGCAGGATGGACAGAACTTTGCGGACGCGCTCCCGGTCGTTTTCGATTTCAACGCCCGGTTCAATGCTCCGACGGATCGCGATGTTTTTTCCCAGGGCGGCGGCATCCATTTCCGATGTGGCTTCCGCCACCTCCGCGCTTAGATCAAAAGGACGGCATCCCGGCGTGGTCATAGCGTTTTCCATGTCGGCCAGCGACAGCAGGCTGCCCACCAGGCCGGTCATCCGGTCGGCCGCCCGCGCTATGTTGTCCACCCACTTGATTTGCTTCTCTACGGTCTCATCCCTGTTGGCATACAGAACGCTGCAATTTGCGTTAATGACCGTCAAGGGCGTCTTGAGCTCGTGAGATGCGTCGGCCGCGAAACGGTTTTGCTTTTCCCACGCCTCTTCCATGGGCCGCACGGCCCTGTTGGCAAAAAACCGGCTGATAAAGAAGAAGATAGCGAGCACGGCAACGCTCAGTCCCAGCAGTATAAGTGCCAGGGATTGCAGCATTCGGTATGAGTCGGTCACATCCAGGAACCGGATATAGCTGAACTCACCGGGTATTGCTCTCACTGCTACCGCAGGATCATTTGCGTCCTTGATAAGCAACGTAATAGGCGAAGCGCTGAATTGCCATCTTCGCCCCTCCAGCGTAATCGATCCCGTGTTATGAGCGGCCATGGCAGTCTGCGCCGCCTGGTTATAGGTTTCTGTCTGCAAATCCATCATGGAATTGATCTCCAACACGTTTGACGCAGCGTCCACTAAAAGCGAGAAGGACAATCCGGTATCCGGCGAAATGCGCGTGGCGAATGAGGAAATAACCGATCCGTCCTGCGCGGGTTGCGCGTGCTGGATCCGGCTGCGAAAAGCTCCTCCGCCGGAAACTATTAACTGTTCCATGCCGCCGCGCAGTAGCTTTGCCCGGTTATCGCTTTGCGTCCTGGTATATGTAGTGGCAAGGACGACGATAAAGGCAATGATCACAACGGAAGAAACCATCGCCATATTGAGCAACAATATCTTGTTGCGGATTTGCTTAAACATGCCCGGTATCCTTCCATCCTTCCAAACGATAGCCAACGCCCCGCGCAGCCTTGACAGATAAAACGCCGCCTGCCGCCGCCAGTTTTTTACGCAGCAGCGAAACGTGGTTTTCCACATGACTATCCCGCACATCGGCGTCATATCCCCATAGTTTTTCGATGATCATATCCTTGGAGACAAAGCCGCCCTTATGGGCATGCAACATCTCCAGCAAAAGAGATTCCTTTATTGTCAAGCTTGTTTGTATCCCGCCGTACACAAGGGTGAGCGCGTAGGGGTTAAATTGCAGGTTTCTTATTTCAATGATACCAGAAACCGCCAATTCGCCTTTCCTGCGCCCCAGAGCCCGCAATCGGGCCAGCAGTTCGTCCGTATAAAACGGCTTGGGCAGATAGTCGTCGGCGCCGCCGTCCAGCCCGGTCACCTTATCACGAACGCCATTGCGGGCGGTCAGCATAAGCACGGGGGTTTGCACGCCGGCGGCGCGCAGTTTAGTCAGCACATGCAGGCCGTCTATTTTAGGCAGCATGATGTCCAAAATGATGATGTCATATATGCCGGTAAGGGCGCAATCCAATCCATATTCGCCGTCAAACGCGTGATCCACGGCAAAGTTGTTTTTTTGCAGTACGGCGGCCGCCGCTTCGGCAAAGTC
>JAISXK010000071.1 GCA_031270585.1 Clostridiales bacterium
GCGGAATCGAGCTTCCGCGAGGACACGGTTTCAAGCGCGGGCGCGCAAGGGCTCATGCAATTAAAGCCCGCCACAGCGGCGGAGTTGGGCGTAAACGATTCCTTTGACGCCGTACAGAACATGATGGGAGGCGCAAAATATTTACGCGCCCAGGTGGATCGCTTTGGCGATTTGCGGTTGGCGCTCGCCGCGTATAACGCGGGCCCGTACGCTATAGAAGAACTCAACATTACCGACCCGGACGACTCGCTGCAGTACGCCAAAATTGCGGCGAATGTCCGCGACTATGTATCCGACGTAATGCGCTATTACGATACTTTTAACGAACAAGACGGGCAAGGAGGTGCATAAAGATGTTTGAAAGCCTGTTTAAAACAGCCAATTACCTGCAAAAGGGGCTGGACGCCACCTCGTTGCGCCATCAGGTGATCACGAACAACATAGCAAACGCCGAAACGCCGGATTTTAAAAGCTCTTCGGTAGAGTTTGAAACGATATTCCAGAACGCGTTAAACGGCGACAATTTCGTAAATAAAATTACAAGGGATAAACACCGCGCGTTTTCACCTGCGGCGGATGTGGATGAGATACATCCCGTTGTGATCCTGAACGAAACTACCGAAATGCGGATGGATGGCAACAATGTCGATCCGGACTTTCAGCAGGCGGAGCTTGCCAAGAACCAAATACTGCAAAACGCCTATGTAGAAAAGTTGAACGGCGAATACAGGCGGCTCGGTATGGCCATCAGAGAAGGGAGATAACCTTATGGGTTTCATCAATTCGTTGAATATCAGCGCGTCCGCGCTGACGGCGCAGCGTTTGCGCATGGATACCATTGCCCAGAACGTGGCCAACGCCACGACGACGCGCACAGCAGACGGCACGCCCTACCGCCGCCGCGTTACGGTGATGAAAGAGAAAAAAGAATCGGGATTTAAAAACGTTTATAAAAACGCTCAGGGCGCAAGTCCGCAGGGCTATGCGGGTATCGGCAACGGCGTAAAGGTGGACAGCATTATAGAAGACCCCACAGATTACCGGATGGAATACGATCCCAGCCACCCCGACGCCGACGAGGACGGCTATGTGGCCTATCCCAATGTGGATGAGGTGGTGGAACTGGTTGATATGATGTCGGCTACGCGTATGTATGAAGCCAACGTTACCGCTTTTAACGCAACAAAGGCGATGATAATGAAGGCGTTTGAAATAGGCAAATAAGGGCGCTGCGTGCGGCGCTTAACGTGATTATGAACAATCGAGGTGCAATTTATGAGTTTGGATGTAATTGCCGGGATGGAGCCCTTATCCAGGATGGAGCCGCTTTCCCCGATATTGTCGGCGGACGCGAAAAAAACAAACGGGGTTGCGGGCGGCAACTTTTCGGATATACTCACCGAAGCCATTGGCAGGGCGGCGGAGGCTGAGGCCGTTGACCAATCAGGCATGGCGGCGCTCTTAACGGGCGAGGATATTGAGGCGCACACCATCATGAACCAGACCACGCAGGCGGAACTGACACTCAACCTTGCCATACAGATACGCAACAAGGTTGTGGACGCATACACGGAGATTATGCGCATGAGCGTATAGCGGGAGCTTTGTTTTGGCTATGCTTCCTGCGATTTGCGCGGACGGGCGATAGCGTGGCCAATGCCCTTTCATACGGTATTGGGATACCGGGTATCGCCCGGGCGACATGCTTTGCGCGCGGGCTTACGGCCGGGGCGCATTGTGCGTATGATAAACGCCGTGCTATGCTTGAGCTAAAGAGGGGAGAGCGGGTTTGCCGGATACATTTTGGTCGTCGTTCTTGCTTATACTCGTATTGGTGCTGGTGTTGTTGGGCGCCTATTTTACAACCCGGTTTATAGGCCGGCACGCGCAGCCCGTAACCAAGGGCCGGTATATAAAGATTATAGACAGCGTGTATTTCGCCCGCGATAAATCCTTTATGCTGGTAGAGGTCGGCGGCGTATATTACCTTGTGGGCGTTACGAACCAATCCATGCAGCTTCTGGGCACGATGGAAGACGGCGAGCCGCGTTTGCTGGCGCAGGAGGGAACAAACGGATTGGCGGGCTTTAACGGCGCCATGGCGCGCATTATGGAAAGCTTTAAAAAAGCGCGCAACGCGCCCAGAGTGCTTGCGAAAGAACGTGAAAGGCAAAAGCTATCCCGCAAAGAGACCGCGCAAACGCCGGCCCATTCTGAAAAAAACGCGCTGCGGCTCGTGAAAAAAACAAAAGAAGAAACGGATGCCAAAGGCGAGTTCGGGCCGGCGCAAGAGGGGATGGCGCAACAGGAACCCGGCGGCGCGTTTGTGATCTCGGCAAACGATGAAGGGAACGATTTTAAACAGTACCTGCGCGACGCCGGCGTGCCGGAGTCCGACTGCGGCGACGTGATTGTAACCTTGACGAGTGACGGCAGCAAAAAGCTTGGAGCCCTGTTTAAAGGCAAGCCCGCGCGCCAGAGCGCGCCCGCGAAAGGCGGCGAGACGGACGAGATAGACAAGATGATGCGCTCGATAGAAGAGCGCACGGCGCAGGCGAAAAAGAAAAAGGCCGAGGACACCCATGAGGATGAGTAGCGGCAGGGCGCATAAGCGAGCCGCAAAGCGCAAAATACGCAATAAGCGCACCATACTCATCACAGTGGTGTTGCTCGTGGTATTGCTTACGGCGGGATGCGAATCGCTGGACGCCGCCGCGTCGGACGGCGATGTGATCGCCGGGCTTTTGAACAGCCGATCGGAAAGCATCAACGTCCTGCTGCTGCTAACGGTATTGACCCTGCTACCAAGCATATTGATTATGCTGACCGGCTTTACGCGCATCATCATTGTGCTTTCGCTCGTGCGAAACGGCATGGGCGTGCAACAGATGCCGCCCAACCAGGTATTGATCGGTTTGGCGCTGTTTTTAACGTTTTTTATCATGTCGCCCATCGTCGAAGAAATACGGGTGACGGCCTATGAGCCCTATGTGGCCGAAGAGATCGACGGGGAGGAAGCCGTGGATCTGGCCATGAGGCCCATACGCGAGTTTATGTTTAAAAACACCAACAACGCGGATATGGTATACTTCCTCAACGTCTCGAGCGCAAGCTCGGATGAGGAATTGACGCTTGCAACCTACGACGATATACCCACAAGCGCGCTGATACCCGCCTTTATCACAAGCGAGATTAAAGAAGGGTTCCGCATAGGGTTTTACATATATATACCGTTTATCGTGGTCGATATGATCGTGGCAAGCACGCTAATGGCAATGGGCATGATGATGCTGCCGCCGGTCGTGATCTCATTGCCGTTCAAGATACTGCTGTTTGTGCTGGTGGATGGATGGACGCTCACGATGCAGACGCTGGTAAGCTCGTTTAAGCTTTAGCGGGGCGCGAACTTTAATTACGGCGCATATTCACCAAAAAGGGGGGAAGAGCATGGGGCAGATGGAAGTCACCACCGTGATGCAGGACGCCATTATGACGGTCTTGGTGGTAGCCGCGCCGATATTGATCGTGGGCATGATCGTGGGCGTTATCATATCCATATTCCAGGCCACTACGCAGATCAACGAGCAAACGCTGGCGTTTGTGCCCAAGATCATCGCGATACTGCTTTCCATTCTGCTATTCGGGGGGTGGATGCTCGTGAACCTTACCGAGTTTGCCGGCAGGGTTTATAGCTACGCTGCGCCGCTTATTTCGTGATTTATGGATGAGACGCTCAACAATCTCGTCATGAACTTTGATTATTTTATACTGCTTACCGTCAGGGTAGGCGCGCTGCTCATGGTATCGCCCATATTTGGCAGAGCGAATATCCCCAATGTGGCGAAAATCGGGCTTTGCCTGTTTACGGCGTATATACTTTTTGCGGCTCTGCCCATGGGCCCCGCCGTTAGTATCCGCAGCGCCATAGATTATGCGCTGTTGATTATAAAGGAGCTGTTGTTCGGCCTTGTGCTGGGCTACGTTACGCGGCTGTTTTTTACGCTGGCGCAAACGGCGGGTTACGTGATAGACATGCAGATGGGCTTTGGTATGGTAAACGTGTTTGATGTGCAAAACAACGTGAGCGTACCCATCACGGGCAATTTTTTATTTATCGTGCTTACCATGATGTTTTTTGCGGTAAATGCGCACCACCATCTGTTTACGGTCTTGTTTTCCACATTCAGAACCGTGCCGGTGGGCCATGTAACGCTAAGCCCCCAAATCGGCGAGGCGGCGCTGAAGGTGTTCATATCGGCGTTTTTCATTGCCATACTCGTGGCGATGCCCTTCATAGCCTCGGGCCTGCTGGGGGAGATGATATTGGGATTTATAGTAAGAACTACGCCGCAGATGAATGTGTTTGTGGTGGGCATACCTTTAAAAGTACTGCTGGGTTTTGTGGTGATATGGCTGGTTTTGCCCACATACGTGCGGTTTACCAGCACCATATTTAATGAAATGTTTATAGCCATGGAATATATGCTGGAGAATTTGGTGAGTAGCGCATGAGTCCACAACAAACGGCTTCGGGCGAAAGAACCGAAAGAGCAACCCCCAAAAAGCGAAGAGACGCGCGGCGGGAGGGCCAGGTATTTAAAAGTAACGATCTGGTGGTGGCGCTCTCTATGGCGGTGCTTTTGGGCGCGCTCAAGCTGTTTGGCCCGGGCATGGTGGAAAATATCATAGGCATATTGACGTCGGGCTTTACACGTGTGCCGGATAGCACCTCCATCGCCTCCATCATGAATGTGGCGACGGAGATGATTGTGCGCTTTGTGCTCACCATGCTGCCGTTGTTTTTAACGGCCATGGTTGCAGGCGCGCTGTTTTCGATTTTGCAGGTTGGGTTTTTGTTTACGCCCAATGCGCTCAGGCCCAAATTTTCCAGAATAAACCCCATAGAAGGGTTTAAACGGCTGTTTTCTAAACAAACGCTCGTAGAGCTTTTAAAATCCATCATCAAGATCGCGGTATTGGTATGGGTGGCCTATGGCGAATACCAAACAGAGATACAAAAGTCGCTGGGCATGATGCACAACTACCTCTTTTCATCCGTTGGCGCCGTGATCGATATGATATTTGCCATCGGCTTCAAGCTGGTCGTCGCGCTTGTGATCATGGCGCCGTTTGATCTGTTGTTCCAGTGGTGGAAATTTGAAAAAGATCTGCGCATGACCAAGCAGGAAGTAAAAGACGAATACAAATTGACGGAGGGCGACCCGCAGATCAAGAGCCGTATCAAGCAGAAGCAGCGCGAAATGAGCGCCATGCGTATGATGCAGGCCGTGGGCGGGGCCGACGTTGTGATTACGAACCCCACGCATTACGCCGTCGCGCTATCCTACAAAGAAGACCAGCACGCGGCGCCCCTCGTCGTGGCCAAGGGCAAGGATTTTTTGGCCCAGCGCATCAAGGAAGAGGCGGATCGCTGCGGTGTTATCAAGGTGGAGAATGTGGAATTGGCCCGCGCGTTGTATTTCTTTTGCGACGTGGGCGACGAAGTGCCTGAAGAATTGTACCAGGCAGTCGCCGAAGTGCTGGCCTACATCTACAAACTGCGGCATGGCGGCCGCCGCAGAAGGGAGGCGCGTTAGTTGGCAAAACTTAAAGCAGCGGATATCCTGGTAGCGGCGCTTGTAATAGCCATCGTTATGCTGATTATCGTACCACTTTCGGCGGGCCTGCTGGATATATTGCTGATCATCAACATCGCGCTTTCATTGATGGTGCTTTTGATGGCGCTCTACATAAAGGACGCGCTGGAGATTTCCATATTCCCCACATTGCTGCTGCTGCTCACGGTGTTCCGGCTGGCGCTTAACATCAACTCCACCAGGCTCATACTGGGCAACGGCGGCCAGGCCGGCCGGGTGATCGCAACGTTTGGCGGCTTCGTGGTGGGCGATAATCTCGTGGTGGGCTTTATCATATTCATCATCATCGTATTGCTGCAATTCATCGTTATCACCAAGGGGTCCGAACGCGTGTCCGAGGTTGCGGCGCGCTTTACTCTTGACGCCATGCCGGGCAAGCAGATGGCGATAGACGCGGATTTGAACACCGGCGTCATTACAGAAACCGAGGCGCAAACGCGCCGCACCGAAATACAGCGGCACGCCGACTTTTATGGCGCTATGGACGGCGCCTCAAAATTCGTAAAGGGCGACGCGATACTGGGTATTATCATCACGGTCATCAACTTTGTGGGCGGTCTCATTATCGGCGCGATGGGCATTGGCGGCGTCGTGATGGAAACCGACCAGATATTGAACACGTATGCGCTCGCCACTGTGGGCGACGGTCTTGTAAGCCAGATACCGGCGCTTTTAATCTCCACGGCGTCGGGCATCATTGTAACGCGCTCGGCAAGCACGCAAAGTTTCGGGCAGGATTTGAAAGAGCAGCTGTTTGGCAAGCCCGTCGTGATGTTTGTATTGGGCGGCGCGCTTGCGTTGCTGGCGTTCGTGCCGGGGCTCCCCACCGTGCCGCTGCTTGTGTTTGCGGTGGCCCTCCCGATATTGGGGCATTTGGGGTTACGCCGGCAAAAGGCAGTGGAAGAGGTTGAGATCGGGGATACAGCCGAGATGATCGCCGCCGAAAAGCGCAAGCCGGAAAGCGTAACATCGCTTTTGCAGGTGGATTTGATTGAGATGGAATTCGGCTACGGCATTATATCGCTGGTGGACGCATCGCAGGGCGGCGACCTTTTGGATCGCGTTGTAATGATCAGACGGCAATGCGCGCTGGAACTGGGCATTATTGTGCCGGTGGTGCGGTTGCGTGACAATATACAGCTGGGAACAAACGCCTATTCCATCAAAATCAAAGGGTTGGAGGTGGCCAAGGGCGAGGTCATGCTCGACCATTATCTGGCGCTGCGCCCTGCGGATGTGGAAGAGGTGATAGACGGCATCGAAACGGTAGACCCGGCGTTTGGCTTGCCGGCCGTGTGGGTGGCGGAGGCCGACCGCGAAATGGCGGAGCTGCGCGGGTATACTACCATTGACGCGCCCTCCGTTATAGCGACCCACCTGATGGAAGTGATCAAGCGGCACGCTCACGAGCTGCTGGGCCGCCAGCAGGTGCAAATATTGATAGACAATCTCAAGCAATCGCAGCCCGCGCTCGTGGACGAGGTGGCGCCAAAACTCTTCAGCATTGGCGAGATACAAAAGATACTCGCCAACCTGCTGCGCGAGGGCGTATCCATACGCGATATGGCCTCCATACTTGAAATACTGGGCGATTACGGTACCATGACGCATGATTTGCAACTGTTGACCGAGTATGTGCGCCAAAACCTCAAGCGCGCCATAACACAGCGCTTTGTGCCTACGGGCAAGGCGCGCGTGATTACGCTGGATCCGGCGCTTGAGCAGATGATTGCCGAAAATATCCGCCAAACGGATCAGGGCTCGCTTGTAGCGCTGGAGCCTTCCATTTTGCAGCGGATACTGGCCAATACCCGAAAGGTGATTGAACAATCCGTAAGCATGGGTGTGGCGCCCGTGATTATGACTTCCCCCAAGGTGCGCAAGCACTTTAAGCAGCTTACAGAGCAGCTTGACCCCGAACTTGTCGTGCTCTCGTTTAACGAGCTTGACAACAATGTGGAGATTTATTCCGACGGGGTGGTGAACTTATAGCATGTTCGTGAAAAGATACATAGCCAACGACATGCCCGAGGCCATGGAGAAGATACGTAAGGAGCTGGGATCTGACGCGGTGATACTCAGCCACCGTTCCATGCGCAAAAAAGGTGTGTCGGGGCTGTTGAAAAAAAAGCTTGTTGAAGTAACCGTGGCGTACGAGCAGCCAATCGCCGGCAACGCCCCGGCAAAAACCATCCCGGCGATACAAAAGAATGTCGCCATACCGATAGCGGGCAGCCAATCGACGAAGGAGGCGGCGCTGAACATCCGCGCTGCGCAGGTCGCACAGGATATCCGCAGGGCTTTGGACGCGCAGGAGGCGCAGCCGGGCGCTGTGAACGCGGGCGGCGGCCCGGACGACAATGCCCGGCCTGTCGCACACCAGACGGATCCAAACGCTTCACAACGCGCCGCCATGCAAAGCGCCGTAGCGGCGTCCGGCGCGACAAAGCCCATAGAGCAATACAAAAGCGTTACACAATACCAGCAGGCTGCGGCGCGCGCCCGGTATGGTGCCCCCGCCGCCGTACAGGAGCCGACGCCGCAGATACTCAAGCAACCCGAATGGACGCATATCGATCCGCCGGCGCCCGGTAAGGACTGGCCTGAAACGGTGGAGGCGATCCCCGGCAGGGAGCCTGGCATCACCGAAGAAGACGATGTAATCGACGCCGATCCGGCGAAATTTGAAGCGGTGCATATCGTGCCCAAGCCGGAAGCTTTGCCGACAGAGTCCCCCAGGGCCACCCCCGGTACGCCGCTTGCCACTGCGGATATGGTGGAAGCGGAAGCGCTAAACGCCGCCGCGCCGCCCGCCAAGGCGCAGGCCGGTCGAACCTGGCCCGAGCAGGAACAGCCCGAGCAGGAACAGCTGGAACAGGAACGGCCGGAACAGGAACAGCCGGCACAGGCGCGGGACGATCCGCCCAGCGACGCCAAGCTTGATGAATTGAACGCGCGTATCGCGCAACTGCGCGGCGTTGTGCAAAGCTTAACAACAAAAATCATTACAGAAAATAAAGAGGGCATATTAGAGTTTTCACCCGCCGTAATGAAGATATACAATACCTTGATCGAGAACGACGTGCAGGAAGATCTTTCGCGCAGCATATCCTGGCGCATCAGCCGCGAAAGCGAGGCGAACTCCTGCGACGGCATCACCCAAATTGCGCTGGCGCAGTTGCTGCGTATACTGGGAGAACCCGAGAAACTGCGCATAACGCGCAACCGGCGCAATGTGGTGATGCTGGTGGGCCCTACGGGCGTTGGCAAGACCACTACGCTTGTAAAGCTGGCCGGGCTTTTTGCCATCAACCATGGCCTGCGCGTAGGCTTTATCAATACTGACACCTACCGCGTCGCCGCACAGGAGCAACTGAAGATTTATGCGGATATCATGGATATACCCTGCTGCACGGTGTATACGCCCGATGAAATCCCCTTGGCGCTGCATCAATTGCATGATTGCGAGCTCGTGCTGGTGGATACGGCGGGACGCAGTATGAATACGCAGGAATCGCAGGATGAAACGCGCGCTTTTATACAAGAAAGCGGCGCGCAGAAAATATTGCTGCATGTAAGCGCGTCGATGTCCGCGCGTTCCTGTCAGAAGATGATTAACAACTATGCCTTTATCGATGATTACAGCCTGGTGGCGACAAAGCTGGATGAGGTGAACGTACTGGGCAATTTGTTGAATATATCGATATACGCGAAAAAGCCCATCAGCTTTATAACGGTGGGGCAAAAGGTGCCGCAGGATATAGAAATACCCGACATGCGCCAGATAGCTGCGCGCCTGTTGGAAAGCGTAGGTGTATGATGGAGCAGGCCCAGGCATTGCATGACCTTATGAAAAAGCGCAAAGACGCGGGCGTGCAGGTGATTACGGTAACCAGCGCGAAGGGCGGCGTGGGCAAATCCAGTATTGCGCTCAATATGGCGATCGCGCTTGGCGCGCGGGGCAGGAACGTGTTGCTGGTGGATCTCGACCTGGGGCTGTCCAGCATCGATTTGATGCTGGGCGTAAAAACGCGGCACAACCTGCTTGATGTGGCCGAGGGCAGGCTGGCGGTGCAGGATATCATCGAAACGAGCGAGTATGGGGTGCAGTTTATATCCGGCGGGTCGGGCATGAGGGAGCTCATCAATATGCAGCCGCAGCAAACGCGCCGCATGATATCGTGCCTTTTGAACCTGCGGGATGTTGCGGACACCATCATATTTGATACCGGATCGGGGATATCCGAACATATTATCCGGCTGGTTTGCGCGAGCCATGTTACATGGCTTGTAACGACGCCGGAACCCACCGCGATGATGGACGCCTACGCATTGATCAAGCAGGCGCGCGGCGAAAACATTACGCCTGTGATACAATTGATACTGAACAAGGCCGAGAGCGAGAAAGAGGCAAAAGCGGTGATGGCGGGCTTTGCCGAGATCGCGGAAAAATATACCGGCGTGCGGGTGCTCAAGTTGGGGCATGTTTTGCGCGATATGAATATGGTAAGGGCTGTAAAAGCGCAGCAGCCGATTTTGGCGGGCCACCCCAAAAGCCCCGCCGCCATGAATATAAACGACCTTGCGGACAGGTTTTTATTTAGCAGGGCAAAGTATAAAACGGGGCTGACCATGTTTCTCGAGCGCTTTGTGGGAAAAACTTATAATGGTTAGGATGATTGGATGGATTTATTCAAGCATATAAAAGAAGGCGAGGCCATAGAGCTGCGCGTCGGCGCGCTGACAACCCGCAGCAAGGTGGAGCGCATAGATAGCGAGCTGGAGTTTGTTATTACGCAGCCTACGCATAAGCTGATGCCCGTGATATTCCACAAAGATGAAACGGTTACGTTTTATTACTTCAGGGAAAACGGCATATTTGCCTTTCACGCGCAATACACGGGCAAGGGCAAAATTGGTAAGGTGAGCGTATGCTACTTCCTTGTGGCATCCGAGGCGGAAAAAAGCCAGCGCAGGATTTCTTTTCGCATGCCGGTGAGCCTGCCCATGCAGTTGCGCCGTAAAAACCAGCATGATCAATCCCGCATGCGCACATATACGGGCATCACCGCCAACCTTTCGCTGGAGGGCGCGCTGTTTACCTGCAAAGCAAAGTTTAACGCGAACACCAGGCTGATTTTGGAAATATATCTGTCCGATACGGAATTGTTTATCATAGAAGGGGATGTCATACGCTGCGATTTGCCGGTGCAGCCCGACGAACCCTACCTTGTCGCTATCAAATTTGTAAATTTGACAAAGAATGATAAATCCCAGCTATCCAAGTTTATATTAAAGAGACAGATAGCGGACAGAAAGAAGCGGCAGGCGATCGAGGAATAACCCGGAAGGGAGTCAGGGTTATAGGAAACAAAATGGCGATTACCGACAATGCGAGAGCGGATATGCTCTGGGAAGCATACGCGCGGGATAGGAGTGTGGAAAACAGGAACGAGCTTGTTTTGCACTATGTGTATTTGGTGCGCAATATTGTATACCGCTTGTTGCCTGTTTATAAAGGCTACAGCAGTTATGACGATCTTTTGAGCTGCGGCGTGCTTGGCTTGATCGACGCGATAGATAAATTTGCCCTGAAGCGCGACGTGCGCTTCGAATATTACGCGTCAATGCGCGTGAAGGGCGAAATGATCGACCATATGCGCAAGCAGGATTGGGCACCCAGCAGTTTGCGGCGAAAGATACAGAGCATCAGCGCCGCCTACAGCGATCTCGAAAAGATCTACGCGCGCACGCCTACCGACAAAGAGGTCGCCGACCATTTGGGTATCGAAGAAGACAAGCTGCATAAAATTATGGACAAAGCCCACATGTTCAATGTGCTGCATTTTGAAGAAATGCTGGGCGACGATTACTCACTCGAATATGTGGTGCAGGATAAGGGCGGGACATCTGAAGAAAAGCTCATCAATAAAGAGATAAAGCGCATACTGGGCGGCTTGATCGACAACCTGCCCACCAAGGAGCGGTTGGTGGTAACGCTGTATTACTACGAAGAACTTACCCTTAAAGAGATTGCGGCCGTACTGAAGGTTTCAGAATCCCGCGTTTCCCAGATCCATTCCAAGGTAATACTAAAGCTGAGAACAAAGATGACGAGCATATATAACGAATAATCATCGCAAGGGTATTGGGGGATTCACATTGGAGGAAACAGGAACAAGAAAAATCGATAGCGGCGGTTTTCCGTTCGAGTTGCAGTATGAATTAGAGGGCGTGTATGTGGAGCTTTCATACAGGCCCGACGTGAACGAGCTTTTGCTGACGCCCAAATTTATCGTATATGTGCTTGGAAGCAGGGGCTTAGACGATTTTAATATGGGAACGGTTGTACTGAATCTGCGCAAAAAAGAGCGCAGGTTTCAGGTTGCGCCGCCGCAAGAGCCCAAGGACGCGGACTCATCCGTCTATGTGGAAACGGATAAGGGCGGCATGCGCGCCTATATGGTATTGGTTCCCCCGTGCCGCAACGGGCGGGAGCTTTTGCCAGCAGAGATACTTTCGCAGGTAGTAAACGATTACAATATCGCAGGCGGTCTGATAGAAGAGGCCGTTACCAAATCTGTACAGGACGGCCGCTATTACGAGGTTGTGGAGATTGCAAACGGAAGGCTGCCGGTAAACGGGGCGAACGGCCGCATCAACATACTGTTTCAAACCGCGCATGACTCCGCGCCGCGCATGGATGAACACGGTAATGTGGATTACAAGTCGCTCGATTTATTCGCCGGCGTAAAAAAGGACGACGTGCTGGCGGTGCGTGTGCCGGCGCAGCCCGGCGTGCCGGGCTTTACGGTGCTGGGCAAAGAACTGCCCGCAAAAAACGGGCGTGAAGCCAATATGCCCAGGGGCAAAAACGTGCGGTTTTCTGAAGACGGCAATGTGATGGTGGCCGAGGTGGACGGACGGGCGGATATCGTAAACGGGCGCGTTGAAGTATCCACCGTATACACCATCCCCGGGGATGTGGACATGGGCATAGGCAATATCGACTTTAACGGCGACGTGCGGGTGATGGGCGGCGTGATAACAGGGCTCACCATACGCGCTACGGGCAATATCGAGGTGAGCGAGGTGGTAGAGCGCGCCATGCTCATTGCCGATAAAAACATCATACTGCGCAAAGGCGTGCAGGGCATGGATAGGGCGCTTATAAAGGCCGGAGGCGACGTGATATCGAGATTTATAGAACGTTGCCTTGTGGAGACCGACGGCAGCGTGCACGCGGATTATATCGTATATTCCAACGTAACGGCGCGCAAATCTGTTGTACTGCGCGGCAAGCACGGCAAGCTGATAGGCGGCGTAACCAGGGCCGGCAAGGAAGTAGTCGTGCGCTTGGCCGGCACGCCCACGGGTGAAAAAACCATTATCGAACTGGGGCCGCCTCCGCGGCAAAAGGCGCTCGCAAAGGAAAAACAAACGCAGATGGAACAAACACAGGAGCAGATCAAAAAAATAGACAGCCTGCTCGAGGCGCAGGGCGATGTGGTTAACGAATCCCCCGAGCGCATGCGGATGTGGTCAAAGCTGTTGAGCGGCCGCGAACAACTGCAAAAAACATACGACGAACAGATGGTGGGATTGAACAAGCTATTGGATCTGATACAGGACACCGAGGATGGCAAGCTGCATGTATATGGAGAGGCATACCATGATGTAAAGGTCCTCATAGACGGCGCCGCCTTTACGGTAAAGGATACCATACCGTATGCGACATTCAAGAAAAGGGACGGAGAGATCGTGTTTGCCTCATGCGATAAAAATGAGCGAGGTGAGTAAACATGGCCATCGACGGCATTGGCCCAAAGATTATGCTGCACAAGGCGGTTGAGATTGCCAAGGATGTGAGCGCGCAGCAAAGGCGCGCCGAGATGCTGCTTAGCGCCGCCGCCAACGAAGTGAAGGCCGACACATTGCGTATGAACGAGCAGGTTACGGACGTGTATAAAACCGAGCGACCGCAAATACAGCGCGAGCGCGAGAAAAGAGGGCGCAAGCGGGACGCGCAGCCGGAGAATGAGACGGACATGGCTGGGGGCGGGGGCGACTCGCTTTTGCCGGTGGGGTACGACGAAGCGCCGGAAATAAACGCGGCGTATAAAAGAATAGATATACGGGTATAACGGCTGCATGACGGAATGGGGATATATTTTTATAGGGGTGTTTTCGGCATCCATGCTTGCGCTGGTGGTGTTTCTTGCCGACCGGTTGAAACGCGCGCGTATAAGCCGCCAGCGCGACAATATACGCGAAAAGGAACAACGCATTTACAAGCTGTATCAAAGGCTTGAGGATATGATCGACGGCGCGGAGGAATACCTGGAAGAAGTCAAACAGGAAATAGCGGAGGAAAGAGAAAAAGCGCTCGCGCTATTGAAGCTGGCGCAAGAAACCGCACAAGGCGCGCTTACGCCGGAAACACCCGCGCCGGAAACACCCGTATTAAAAATGCCCACGCGGCAAAAACCCGCGACGGCGGGTAACGCGGCAAACGCCGCAGCGCAGGCCGAAACGCGCGATAGTACGCAAGGCCAAACGCCCGCAGCCCCGCAAGAGATGCCGGCGGTGGCGCCGCCAAGAAAACAAAGGGAGGCTATAAGCCGCGCGGAAGCGCCGGTCGATAGCGGCGCGCCGCAAACACAGCGCCCTGCGGTTGTATCAGGATCGGCGGCCCCGCATCTTTCAGGCGCGCAAAAGGGCAGGCAGGAGGGTGTTTTGCCGCGCGCGCAAAAGATAGAAAACGTGCGGCGGCTTCATCAATCCGGCAAAAAAGGGGAAGAAATAGCAAAGGAACTGGGTCTGTCGTATGGCGAGGTAAACCTTATTTTAGGCATGCCGTAAAGTTTCGTTTACATATCCCGCGTTTTCGCAAAACTTGAAATAAAAAGCCCTCATATTTCCTTCCGAATGGCTTAAAGTATATTAAAAAATGTACGATATAGTATGTAGGCGGTTCGTTTATCCGCCGTTACGGAGGGAAAATGATAAGAGGCTTGTATTTATCCGCCACAAATATGGTGTTGCAGCGTAAACGCATGGATGTTGTGACCAACAACATCGCCAATGTGGATACGGCGGGCTATAAGCCCGACAAGCTGATCTCCCGCTCTTTTAAGGATATGTTATTAAGCCGCGTGGGAGACCCGGCTATCGTAAACACATACGAAGAAACGGGCCCGCTCAATACGGGCGTGCACATCGACGAGGTCGTTACCAACTTTCAGCAGGGCGCCATGATGGATACGGGCGGCGCGTCGGATCTGGGGCTGACTACGGACGGTTTCTTTGTGGTTTCCACCCCGGATGGCGACAGGTACACGCGCGACGGCAGCTTCAACATCACGAGCGAGGGGTATCTTGTAACGAGCGACGGCTATTATGTGTCGGGCAGAGAGGGAAATATACAAATACCCAACGTAAGTTTGGGCTTTACCGTGCAGGTAAATGGCACCGTAACCGACAGTGAAGGCGCCGCTGTGGCGCGGCTGCGCGTGGTCAACTTTGAGGATTTAAACGATCTTCGCAAAGAGGGCGACAATCTCTACTACAGTTTTTCGGGGCAAACGCCCGTCGAGGTGGAGGATTACGAAGTGCGCCAAGGATACCTCGAGGGCTCTAACGCGCAGATGGCGCTCGAAATGGTGGATATGATGCAATTGTACCGCTCATATGAAACCAGCCAGCGCGTTGTAAGGATGATTGACGAATCACTGCAAAAGACGGCAAACGAAGTAGGAAGGGTTTAGTGTGACTGAACTATGATGCAGGCAGCCTCCACTGCGAAAATGGCGTTGCTGGCGCAACAGACGCGCATGGATACCATAGCCAACAACCTGGCAAATGTGAACACGGCGGGGTTTAAAACCCGCTCTGTTACGTTTAAGGATATGCTTTATACCACCATGCGCCGGCAGGAGGGCGAGCAAACGGTCAATTTGCAAAAGGGTACGGGCGTAAAGGTGGGCTCGACGGATTTATCCATGTATCAGGGTATACCCGAAATGACAGGCGCCACGCTTGATTTTTTTATAGACGGCGACGCGATGTTTATGGTGCGCGAACCCAACACCGGCGAAACATATTATACGCGTAACGGCGCGTTTATGGTTTCGCTGGAAAACGACGGCGCGGAGCGCTACATTGTAACGGCGCAGGGCTATTATCTGCTGGATGAAAACGGCGAGCGCATCAATATACCTGAGGACGGCAAGACCGAGCAGGTGCGCGTGAGCATGGACGGCACGCTCTATATAGTGGGCGACGACGGAGAGAGCGCCGGTTTCGCGCAGGTGGGGCGCAGGTGGTTTAACAATCCCTATGGGCTTTATTCCGAGGGCAACACCATGTTTTCGGTGAGCGAATCATCGGGGGAGGCGGTTGCGGCGCGGGTAGATGTAAAGCTGCTACAGGGCTATATCGAGGCGTCCAATACGGATACCTCCGTAGAGATGGTCAATCTGATAAAAACCCAAAGGGCGTATTCCTTTGCCAGCAGGGCCATCACCACGGCGGATGAGATGGACGCTATCGCGAACAACATGCGTACATAAAAGGGCGAAAGAACGCAAATCAAGCGAAAGGATAGCGCGATATGGAAGACGTAAGACAATGCCAGGAATGCGGCAAGCTGTTTGTATATAGAGAGAAACCGCTTTGCCACGCGTGCCTATCCGCGCTGGATGAAATGTTTCTTAAGGTGAGAGACTATATCTATGATCACGAGCATGCCGAAGTCGCCGAGATATCAAGGGAAACGCAGGTGCCGCTCAAGACCATACAGCGTTTTTTGAAGGAAGAAAGGCTAAGCTTAACTACGGCT
The DNA here is from genome assembly GCA_031270585.1 of Clostridiales bacterium. Taxonomy (GTDB): domain Bacteria; phylum Bacillota; class Clostridia; order Christensenellales; family CAG-138; genus JAISXK01. Next base: position 16,498 of record JAISXK010000071.1, read on the forward strand.
GGCGATCTTGTTCGGTGCGAAGTGTGCGGCAAGCCCATTGCGTGCGGAAGATTTTGCGAAGGGTGCAAAGAGGTGTTTAAAAGCGCGTTCACTGAAAAACCAAAACACGCCGCCACGCACGCGCCTGCGGCAGATGCTGGGCGCAACAAAGGCGCCATGCACGTAAAATATGGAGATAAATAAAAATTAGCATAAACATACGGCAAAATATCTCGATATACATATAAGAGATAGAAATAAATCATTAAAAAGAGGGAGTGTAAAAGATGAAAATAAGCGCCATACCCCCCAGAGAGATGCTCTACCAGTACGTGCACGTTAAAGAGAAAAAGACCGAAAGGCGTGAGAACGCGGTTTCTTCCGACAAGGTGGAAATTACGGAAGAGGCGAAAACGTTTTCACTCGCGCTAAAGGCCGCCAAAGACAAAATGGAAGCGGGCGGCGTAAACGCCGACAGGATCGAGCGGATAAAAGCGCAGATAGAGAACAACACCTACCATGTGCCGGGCGTTTTGGTAGCGGGTAAAATGCTGGGCGAATAAAACACGCCCAAAACGGGCCTGCGCCCGTTAGATTAAAAGGAGAGCGGGTGCTATCTTTGCGTCTTTTGGTTCTTGCACTTAAAAGCGCCATGGAACGGGAAAGGGATTTGTATGCCCGTCTGCTGGAATATGCGGAAGAAAAGAAAGAGGTACTGGTCAAAAACGATTTTGACGGCATCAACCGCGTTCTGACGCTGGAAACGGAAACCATGGAAAGAATTGCGGACGCGAATAAGCTGACAAACGAAGTGTTGGAGCGTATCGCCCAAAAGAACAAACTCGCCGCGCGGCCGGATTTAAGCGCCGTGATCGCTCTCGTGGACGACGAGAACGAAAAGGAAGAGCTTCGGGCGACGCAGAACGCGTTTCAAAGCCTGGTAGCCGCGCTCAAAATGAAAAACGATACGAACCAAAAGCTGCTGGAAACGCAGCTAAAGTACAACGAGTTTTTTTTGAATATGCTCACGCAGCAAGAGGGCGTCGGCGATCTGTATGGCAATGACGGGTTGGTGGACGAAGACAGGTTGCCAAGGCGGGTGCTGATAGATACGCAGGTGTAACGCGAAACCCCGGCGGTAAGCGCGGGTTAAGCAAAATAGCGGCGCATGGCCGGGTGACGGCGCGGGATAGGCGAGAGCGCGGCACAGAGCCGAATAGCGGCGCATGGCCGGGTACCGAATACTAGCGGAGTAACGGCGAAAGGCCGGATGGCGGCGCATGGCCGGGTAACGGCTGATATCGGACTAACGGTAGAAAGCCGGATGGCGGCGCGTGGCCGGGTAACGGCGCATGGCCGGGAAAGGCGAAGAAAAGCATGTCATCTTCCTTTTTTGGATTGGAGATCGCGAAGACGGGGTTGTTTGTGGCGCAAAAAAACATCAACCTGACGGGCCATAATATAGCCAACGCCGGTACGGATGGATATTCGCGCCAGCGCATCGTGCAGCAATCCATAGACCCATACGTGATGAATTCGCGCTTCGCGAACCCCGATCAGGGCGCCGTGGGCGGCGGCACACGTGTGCAGATATTGCAGCGCATACGCGACTCCTTTATCGATAAGGCGCTGCGCAGCGAATATGACGGGGCGTATAAGCTGTTGGCGCAGGAGGAATCGCTTTTAAACGCCGAAAAGATATTCAACGAGCTATCCACCACCGACGCCAAGCTTTCCGCAGGGCTGGAGAATTTTTTTAACGCGTGGAACGAGCAGCATACCGACGCGGCGTCAAGCACGTTTCGCGTGAATATCAGGGAGACGGCGATTACGCTATGCACCATACTCAACCATTATTATGACAAGCTCGTTGGCCAGCAGGAAGATCTTAACACCCAGATGGAGCAGACGGCGAACCGCGTGAACGATATCATGCACGATATCGCCTATTATAACGAGAAGATATACGCCTTTGAGCTAAGCTCCGAACCCGCGAACGACCTTCGCGACAAGCGCGATCTGCTGCTCGACGAGCTTTCGCAATTAATCGATATCGCGTATAACGAAGATCCGGATCCGGTAAACCCAAGCCTCGCGCGCCTGCGCGTTTGGATGGAGGGCAGCGGACAGGAAATTATCAACCATAAGGAATACGCCGTTCTCGATACCGTATCGGCGGGCCTTGACCCGCTGACGGGCATTAATTTATCGAAGTTCGTTTTCTCTTCGAGCACGAGCGGCGGCCCGGCGATCGGAAGCGATCTTCTCTACGCATCCGGCCGGATGGACGGGCTGCGCCAGCAGCGCGATGGAAATTCCAGCGCGGATTACGGCATACCCTATATCATTACGGAGCTTAACAAGCTCGCCAACGCGCTTGTTACAGAGTTTAACGCCATACACACTACAGCGTGGACAATTCCCAAAGACGACAACGGCAACGTTAGCGCCGATGGGTATCATTTTTTTGATCCCGCAAATACTACGGCCGGCACTATCAGCATATCCTCAGATGTGGCCACGAGTATCTGGTACATCGCCACATCGGAAAACGTGATCACCGGCACGCCTTCCGACCTGTGGGGCGATAACGAAAAGGTGCTCGAAATACTCACGTTGCTCGATCACGACAACGTGCCGGGCCTTAACGCCTCATTTGAAAATTTTTACGCCGATATCGTATCGGGCCTGGCCGCAGAAAGCAAAAAGACACAGAATTTGACTGACGCGCAAATAGCGGTGGCCACAAACCTTGAAACCCAGCGGGAATCGGTTTCTGGCGTATCGCTCGACGAAGAGGCCGCGCTGCTGCTGAAATTTCAGCATATGTACACGGCGAACTCGCGTATGATTACGGCCATAGACGAATGTTTGGATGTGCTTATCAACCGCACCGGCGTCGTGGGCCTGTAGACAAAAAGAATAAGAGTATGGGGTGAATATATGGGCATGCGCGTAACGAGCAATATGCTGACCAATAACCTGTTAGCCAATTTAAACAACAATGCAAATAGCGTGGCCCGGTACCAGCAGCAACTGGCCTCTGGGCGCAGCATAGTTAATTTATCGGACGACCCTGTGGGCGTATATAAAAGCATGCGCGCGCGCGTGAAAATAGCGCGGCTGGAACAATATAAAGAAAACGTAGTCGCCGCGCGCACATGGATCAACGAAGCCGAAACGATAGCAAGGGAAGTTAACAGCGTACTTACAAAGGCATATGAGCTGACCGTGCAAGCCAGCAGCGATACGTACACCGATGGCGAAGGCACCGCGCGCGGCGCGATTGCGCGGGAGATCGAACAATTGCGCAACCATATATTTGACGCCATGAACAGCCGCGAACTGGAGCGCTATATATTTGGCGGCTTTAACACGACGAGCGCCCCCTTTACGCTTGACGTAAACGGCGAAATTATGTTTAACGGCGTATTGATGAACGCGCCCTTCACGGGATCTGACGAGCGCGTCGAGTTTGAAACAGGCGCCGGCATTCGTATGGATGTTACGGTTTCGGGCGTAACGATGATGGGATTAGACGGAGACAATATGTACACCGTGCTTACCGAGCTTATGAACGAATTAGACGACCCCGATAGCCGCGCGGGCGATATCAGCCCCTTTATTACGCGCATTAAAGATTTGGCAGAGAACGTGCTCAATATCGCCACGGAGCTTGGCGCCAAAATGAACCGGCTCGATTTTTTGGAGGCGCGCTACGATGAGGATATCGTAACCTATACCGACGTAAAATCCAGGGTGGAGGACGTGGACGAGGCGGAAGCCGCCATGCGTTACAAGATGGCGGAAACCATCTATCAGGCGGCGCTGCAAACGGGCGCCGGCATGCTGCGGATGAGCCTGCTGGACTATTTGAATTGAATACATGATAGTATAGAAAGCCGGGGGCGGCGGAGGCGCGCTAAGAAGCCCCCGGAAGGCCAATAGAATAAAGATGGGACGTGGATGGCATGGACGCCATGAGAATTGAGGTTGTGCGCGAAACACGTCCGGCGCTGGAGATTAAAACAACGCCGGCGAAGCTAACCATTAAAAACCGCAGGCCCAGGATGAAAATCCGTTCGCAGCGGCCCGAGATGAAAATCAAGCGGGAAGCGCCCAGGTTTCGATCCGGGTTTGGCGAGCGGCAAAACCGCTTGAGAGGGGGCGGCCGTGCGGCGCGCGCGCAGGCCGCGCGTATGCGGGAGCGCACGCTTGAGGCCATAGGCAGAATTTTGCGCTTAACCGACGAGGTCGCCCCGACGGATACGGTTACGCCGCCGCCCGTCGTCGTGCGCGATTTATCCAATGATTACGCGTTTCAGGAAATAGAATTGAACGACATAACGGACGAACTGCCAAGGGTTGAGTGGGATCCGGGCTATTTTACCATTGAATGGTCGGATTATGTGCTGGAGATCGAATGGGAGGATATCGGCGCGCCGCAAATCGAGGTGGAGCCACACTCTATAGAGGTGCGCATACGCAACGAGCCGGTGGTGCGCTTTGTGCTGAACACGAAAAAATTGAAGGACGGCGTCGGCGATAAGGTTGACGAAAAGATATAGAAAGCATGAAGGGCGGATATAACCATGAAGCTTGAAACGGAGCGTTTTGGCGCGATAGAGCTTGACGATTGCAAAATCATCACATTTAAACAGGGGCTGCCGGGACTTGAAGAGTTTACGGAGTTTATCATACTGGAGCTGGCCGAATCCAAGCCGCTGCTGTGGCTGCAATCCACGCAAAACGGGCTTGTTTACCTGCCCGTGCTGATACCCTTTGAGCTGATGCCCGATTATTCCGTGGAGATTCAGGATAAGGAACTGGAAGAACTGAATATTACGAGCAAGGACGATCTTTTGGTACTCAACGTGGTGGTGGTGCGCGAGGATATTACGAAGATGACCGCGAACATGGCGGCGCCCATTATTGTAAACACGAAACGCGGCATTGGCAAGCAGATTATTATCGACGCGAAGGATCAGCCCGTCCGCTTCCCCATCTATGATGTTATTATGAATATGCTGCAGGAGGGAAAAGCGGATGCTGGTGCTGTCTCGCAAAAAGGGTGAGAAACTGATATTTGGCGAAAATATCATCGTGGAGGTGCTGAGCATCGACGGGGACAGGGTGAGCATCGGCATAGACGCGCCAAGGGAAATCCGCGTTTACCGCAAGGAACTGCTTGACGAAACCGCCAGCATCAACAAAAGCGCCACGCGCGTGCCGCCCGTCAGCTTCCAAAATGCCCAACCCGC
>JAISXK010000091.1 GCA_031270585.1 Clostridiales bacterium
GGCATAGACGCGCCAAGGGAAATCCGCGTTTACCGCAAGGAACTGCTTGACGAAACCGCCAGCATCAACAAAAGCGCCACGCGCGTGCCGCCCGTCAGCTTCCAAAATGCCCAACCCGCAGCGGATGCGAAAACCGCGCCAAGCGTAGAAAAAGGCAGCGCGGAAAATACCGCGCCGGATGCCGCAGAAAATACCGCGCCGCATGCCGGAGAAAATACCGCGCCGGAGGCCGCGCCAAAGCTTACGACATAAATTTACACCCTCTTTTTATCTAAAGGCTATGACGGTAAGCGCGTAAAAACGCTTACCGCCAAAGTGCCCGCTTTTTGAAAGGCAGCGGGGCAGCCACCGTTTAACACTTAAAAAAGGCCGCTTTCGCGGCCTTTTTTTTATCACGTATCTGCCTGTGTACGCGATACTTGCCATATGGCTTATTGCAGCAGCTGCAATACGCTTTGCGGCGTGGAGTTGGCCTGCGCCAGCATGGCGGTGGACGCCTGCACCAGAATGTTGTTCTTGGTGTAGTTGGTCATCTCTTTGGCCATGTCGAGATCGCGGATGCGGCTCTCGGCGGCGGTGAGGTTTTCGGCCGAGGTATCGAGATTGCTTATCTTGTGGTTGAGCCTGTTCTGCAAGGCGCCCAGCGCCGCGCGCTGTGTGGAAACGCGGTTGAGCGCGTCGTTCACCTCGGTAATGGCCTTGCTGGCGGTGGCGCGCGTGGCGATGTTGGTGGCCTTTACGCCCAGCGTTTCGCTATCCATACGGTCGATATTGATGGTGAGTTCGTCATACTGGTTCGAACCCGTCTGGATTGTGAGCGCGGAGCCGGCTTTGGCGTCCACGTGAACCGTGTTCGATTCGAGCTTGTGGCCGGTTATGCTGCCAGCAAGCGCGTCAAGCCCGCCGAGCTTTTCAAAGCTCAAAACGACGCCGCTCGCGAACTTGGCGTAGCTATCGCCCGCGTAAACGTCCACCGACTCATCAACACCTCCGGTGGAGGCCGTGAGCGTAATGTAGGCGTCCTTACCCGGCGTGATGATCTCGTCCTCGCCATTGGCAAACGCTTCTGACGCGCCCAGCATGCGGGCGGCCTGGCCGGTGGCCTCGCTGGCGCTCGCGACGGCAGCATCCTTTGTAAAAGTCAGCACGCCAAGACCATCAAATTTAAATTCGACATTCCCAGCAATGCCCGACATATCCGCCACCGCAGTGTGGGTCGCGCCGCCAACCTTTACGGTAAGGCGGATATCGGTGCCGGAGGCATTGACAAGCTCCGCCGCAGTGACTTCCAATTTAACGCCGTTGAGGCCGGCGCCGACGGCGTCATACGCCTGGAACGTCAGAACGCCGCTGTAGCTGCCGCTAGCAAACAAAAGTTTGTCGGGCGCTACGGCCTCGGTGGACGAACCGTCGACGGCTGCCGTGAGAGTGCCCGCGATGCTGTAGGTACCCACGGTGGCCGCAGCGACGGAGGCCGTTACGCCCGTCGTTAAGGATGTGCTGGCGCCAAGGGTTTTAATGGTTTGCGCGTACGAGCCGTCGATTACGCCCATGTCGTTAAATCTGGCGGTGCGGGCCGTGTCGTCCAGCTCTTGAATCAGTTGCTTAAACTCGGCGTTTAACGCCGCGCGGTCGATGCTCGTCTCATTGGTGTCGGAACTGGACTGCACGGCCAGCTCACGCATACGTTGCAGTATGTTGTGGCTTTCCTGCAGAGCGCCTTCCGCCGTTTGCACCAGAGAGATGGCGTCGCTGGAGTTTTTGGAAGCCATCGTGAGGCCGCGAATCTGCGCGCGCATTTTTTCGGAAATGGCGAGACCGGCAGCGTCGTCGCCGGCGCGGTTTACGCGGTAGCCGCTCGAAAGCTTCTCTGTGGATTTAGCTACAGAGCTTACGTTGATGGTGTACTGGCGATGCGAGTTCATCGCCGTGACGTTGTTGTTGATACGCATGAAATTAAGTCCTCCATGATTTTTATTTTCCGGCGTCCCTGCCGGCAAATTTTTTGAGGTGGCAGCGCGTTTCTTCCGGCGCTATGGAATAGCGTGCCGCCATCTTACTAAAGTAATCGGTTGTTTGCCATAAAACTTTAGTAAAAAAAATTAAAACGCGGCGGGTTTCGCGCATTTCACGTTTTACCCGCAAGAATCCGGGGGGATTCGCCAAAAAAGGTATTGAATTGCTCTATATAGCGGTATACAATGGTAAATATACATAAATATTGTGGTATAACGGGCCGACTATAACGGGGCGATAGGTGTTCACTTTGGCGGAAACGATACGGGACAGTTTTAAAAGGCTAATCGCATATTTTAAAGAGATGGAAAAGGCGCGCCGCAACCGCTTTATTATATTGGTTGCTTCCGGGGTGGCCGTTATCATACTTGTCGCCATATTTCTTTCGCAAAAATCCTACGCGGTGCTCTACACGGATATGCGGGCGGAGGACGCGGGCGAGGTGCTGGACAAGCTAACGGGATTGGGGTATGAGGCGAAAACCGAGGGCGTCAGCACGATACTGGTAGAATCAAGCAAGGTGGATGAAGCGCGCATCAAGCTCGCAGCGGAAGGGTACCCCCAAAGCGGCTACAACGATTTTACCATCATGGAACGCGGCGGCGGCCTTGGCCAAACCGAGTTTGAAAAAAACGCCTATTACCAGTTTCAGGTTTCCGAATTTATCCGCCAGGCCATCAACCTTTCCGAAAAGATTGACGACAGCATGGTGATTATCAATTTCGCGTCCGAAAGCAACTATGTGCTGGCGGCGGACCGCACGCCGGCATCCGCCACGGTGGTGCTCACGTTAATAGAGGACGCGAAGCTTACGGATACCGAGGCGTATTCCATCTACGCGCTCGTCAGTAAATCCGTGCCGGGATTGACGGAGGAGGAGATTCGCATTGTGGATAGCAAAATGAATCTCTACGAGGTGAAAAAACCGGAAGACGCCACCACGCTTGAAAGCATGACGGAGCAATTGCAATTGCAGCAAATGGTGAAGGAGCGCATACAAAAGCAGGTGGAAAATTTACTGGCGCCGGTGTTTGGGCCAAATGGATTTATTACCGAGGTAAACGTGGTGCTGGACTTTAACGCAGAAAGCGAGCAAAACGTGGTGTTTACCCCCCCGGTGGAGGGTAGCGACAGCGGGCTTGCCGTATCCTATCAGGAGCTTTATGAGCAGGTGCGCAACAGCGAAGAGGGCGGGGTCGTGGGGTTTGACCCCAACGGGGCCGCCGATATAGACCAATACCAGGAGGTGCTTACGGATTCCGGCGCGCTGTATACCAGCATCAGCCGCGAAGCCAATCTCGAAATCAACGAAACCCGCCGGCAGATAGAAAAGGCCAAGGGCCGCGTAGCGGATCTATCGGTGGGTATTATGCTCAACAACGCCGATGACGAGCTGGAGGATTATACCGAACAGCTCAAGGCCGTTGTGGCCAACGCCATTGGCGTAACGCAATCGCGCGTCAGCGTGGAGATGCTGCCGTTCGCGCCCGTAGAGGAAATGGATCTTACCGAGGCGTACGCGAGGCGCGACGAACTCATCAGGCAGGCCAATCTATCGATGTATATACGCTGGGGCATTATCGCGCTTACGGTGATCGTCATCATGGTGATCGCTCTCATGATTACGCGCACGCTACGCCGCCCCAAGCATGAAGAAGCGAAAGGGCAGGAGGGCGAGGGTATTGACGTTGTGGCCGGCGGCGAAACGCTGATGACGCCGGACGAAGCCATGGCCATACTGGAACGGGAGGATACCAATCTCGCCTCACTGGAAAATTACATAGAAAACAGCCCCGAATCCGTAGCGCAGCTTTTGCGCAACTGGTTATCGGACGATACGGGCAGGTAGGTGTATGGAATTGTCTGCACGGGACGCGCTCACGCCAAGAGAAAAGGCCGCAGTGTTGATGATAACACTCGGCAAAAACTACGCGGCCAAGCTCTATCAATACTTGACGGACGAAGAGATAGAGCAACTGACGCTTAGCATCACAAGCGTGCGCAGGGTAGAGCCCGAAGTAAAGGAAGAGGTCATAGCGGAATTTTACGAAATCTGCATGGCGCAAAAGTTTATTTCGGAGGGCGGCATCGATTACGCCAAGGAAATATTGGATAAAGCCTTTGGTTCAGAGCGCGCGAGCGATCTCATCGCGCGGCTGAGCTCGGCCTTGCGCGTGCGCCCGTTTGATTTTGTGCGCCGGGCGGAAAGTTCGCAGGTATTCAATTTTTTGCAAAACGAGCACCCGCAGACCATCGCGCTCATTTTATCCTACCTGGAACCCGATCAGGCGGCTGTGGTGCTCGCGTCCTTATCTCTGGAAAAGCAAACAAGCGTTATCGCCCGTATCGCCAATATGGGCGCGACATCGGCCGAGTATGTAAAAGAGGCCGAACGCGTGCTGGAACAAAAATTTTCCAGCATGAGCATGGGCAACCAAACGCTTGTGGGCGGCGTGGATAGTTTGGTGGAGATACTCAACTGCGTGGATCGCGGCACAGAACGGCACCTGCTGGAAAGCTTGGAGCAGACCGACGCGGAGCTGGCCGAAGAAATCAAGAACCGCATGTTTGTGTTTGAGGATATGATTAAGCTCGGCAACCAGGCCATACAGCGCGTTTTGCGCGAAATCGACAACCGCGATCTGGCCGTCGCGCTAAAGGGCGCGGGAGCGGAGGGCGAAGTCGCGAAAATCATATTCAGCAACGTTTCAAAGCGCCTGCAGGAGATGATAAAAGAAGATATAGAGTTTATGGGTCCCATACGCGTGCGCGATGTGGAAGAGGCGCAGCAGAAGATCGTAAACGTGATAAGAAGACTGGATGAAGCGGGTGAGATCATCATCTCACGCAAATCGGAGGATGAGTTGATTGTTTAAAATCGACAGGCTTTCCGCAGGGGATCCTGACGGCGACCACTCCGGCGTCATTATCAAGCGATGGGTGAAGGTGGCGCAGCAGGACGCCGCGCGCGTGCCGCCTATAGCCGATCCGCCGCAGGCCGAAGCGGAAACGGCGGCGGCGGCACCCGAAGAGATCGCGGTAAATGAAGAGAGTTTTGAAAGCTCCAACTCAGGCGTCAGCCCTGATTTGGAGCAGCTTGCTATACGGCACGCCGCGGCTCTTATTGACGAAGCGCAGGACGCGGCCGACGAACTGATAGAGCAGGCCAACAAGGAGGCGGACGCAATCAGAGACGCCGCCTACCAGGACGGCTACGCAAAGGGCATGGAGGAGGCCGGCGCGCACGAGGCTAAGCGCGCCGCCGAAGCGCGCGAATGGTATGGGCGGGCGCTCGCGGCGATAAAGGAGCGCGAGAACGAACGCGACCTTGCGATCGGGGATCATGTTTTGCAGCTTTCGGTGGAAATAGCAGAAAAAATAGTTAATATAGAACTGGAAAAATCCGATAAGGTGTTTATGGGCCTGATAAAAGAAGCGATAGCCAGGCTCAACAGCAAAGAGAAGTTTGCCATTCACGTTAACGCGCGCGAATACGGCAGACTGTTTTCTGAAGGAAGCGGATGGTTGGCGGAGGCTATGCAGACGGCCCCGTTTACCGTTGTGGAGGATGAATTGGTGCCTCCCGGCGGCCTTACGCTATATGGGCAGGGCGGCGAGGTGCAAGCCGGGATAGACTGTCAGCTTGCCGAAGTGAAAAGGGCGCTCGACGCCGGAGTAAGCCAACATGGCGCTGAACTTTGATATCAATAAATATTCCGCTATTATAAAAAATCTGGATACCGTCGTCTGCACCGGCAAGGTTTCCCAGGTGATTGGCCTTGCGGTTGAATGCGTGGGCCTTAACGCGCGTATGGGCGACGTTTGCAGCGTGCAAACAGGCAAGGACGCGTATGTCACAGCCGAGGTCGTGGGCTTTAGAGATAATAAGGTGCTGTTGATGCCGCTGGGCGAGCTTTCGGGCGTGGGGCCGGAATATAAGGTGCGGGCGACGAACGAGCGCCTTAAAGTGCCTGTGGGCGCGCGCATGCTGGGCCGCGTGATAGACGCCTTTGGCAATCCTATGGACGGTTTGGGCCCGTTTGAGTTTGAAGCTATGCGCCCCATCGACAACCAACCGCCAAGCCCGTTGCTGCGCCGCCGCATCAAAGAGGTGCTGCCGCTTGGCGTTAAGGCCATAGACAGCATGCTGACCATCGGCAAAGGCCAACGGATAGGCATATTCGCGGGTTCGGGCGTGGGCAAAAGCACGCTGTTGGGCATGATGGCGCGAAACGCCCGCTCCGACGTGAACGTAATCATACTGGTGGGCGAGCGCGGCAGGGAAGTGCGGGACTTTCTGGAAAAGGATTTGCAGGAAGAGGGCCTGAAAAAGTCGGTCATCGTCTGCGCTACGTCCGACAGGCCCGCGCTGGAGCGTTTAAAGTCGGCGAGCGCCGGCACATCCGTGGCGGAATACTTCCGCGATCAGGGATGCGACGTGCTTTTGATGATGGATAGCCTGACGCGTTTTGCCATGGCCCAGCGGGAGATCGGAATGGCTATCGGCGAGCCGCCGGTGTCGCGCGGATATACCCCTTCGGTATACGCGGCGATGCCAAAGCTGCTGGAACGCTCGGGCAGTTCCGACAAGGGCGCCATCACGGCGCTCTATACGGTGCTCGTAGAGGGCGACGATATGAACGAGCCCATATCCGATACGGTGCGCGGCATATTGGACGGGCATATTGTGCTTTCGCGCAAGCTTGCCAACAACAACCATTACCCCGCCATAGACGTGCTGCATAGCGTCAGCAGGCTCATGCCCGATATTGTAACGAAAGAGCATTACGGGCAGGCCGGCAAGGTGAGAAATCTGATGTCGGTATACCGCGATATGCAGGATCTTATCGCTATCGGCGCGTATAAAAAGGGTTCCGACCCGGAGGTAGACAGGGCGATCGCCCAAATGGGGCCCATCAACGAATTGCTGATGCAGCAGGTTGGCGAAAATTACTCTTTTGAGGAGATTGTCGATATGCTCATGCAAATAGGGTAATTGTATGAAAAGATTTACTTTTTCCCTGCAAGCGGTATATAACCTGGCGCTTTCCACCGAAAAGCAGCGAAAAACGCGGCTGGCGAGGGTAGAGGCGGAGCTTATAGATCTGCGGGCGGGGCTAAACCGGTTAAAAGAGCGGTATCTTGACGCCAAAGAGGAATGCGCGGCGGAAATGCAAAAAGGGCTTTCATCCGACAGGCTGCAACAATACAGCATATACTTCGACAGTCTTTTTAACGCGATGGTGATACAAAAAGAAAAGATCGTGATAAAAGAGCGGGAGAGAGAAAAGTGCGTGCGGGCCCTGATTGAAACCAGAAGAGAGATAAAAACCTTTGAAAAACTGCGCGAGACCCAATATGAAGAATACCTAGCGGAAGAGCGCAAAGAGGCAGAAAAGGATATAGGCGACGTTGTATCCTACAGGGTCGCGGCAAAATAAACCGAGGTGCATGAATGGAAACCAAACGCGCGGCAAATATGGAAGGGCGCAAACCGCCGGCGGCATATTCCAGGCAGTCGAAAAAAAACGCTGAGAAGAGCGCGGGTAAACCCGTGTCGATAGGCGCTATCGTGAGCGTGCTGCTGGTATTGATAATCGTGACGGTGCTGGCGCTCGTCTATTTTGATCTTATAGGCGTGAAGGATGTGGCCGTAAGATTTTTAGGGCTGGATGAACCCACAAACAGATATATGCAGCAGCTTGCCGATAAAGAGACGGCGCTTGCGCAAACAGAGCTTAACAACGCTGAAAAGGAGCTCGCGCTTGATAAGCGCGAAAAAGAGCTTGATAAGCGCGCGGTTGATCTTGGCGAATTCGAAAAAGAACTGCTGCAAAGGCAGGAAGCGCTGGGCCAGCTGCAAACCCTGGTGGAAGGCTTAAACGCGGATATCGGTTCCACCGCGCTGATGCTGGAGGGTATGGACGCAGCCAAGGCGGCCGACGCGCTGAACAACCTGTATAGCGTAACGGATATCGCAAGGCTGCTGCTCGCCATGAAGAGCGAGAACGCGTCCAAGGTGCTAAACTCCATGCCGGCCGACAGGGCCGCTGCGGTGATCGCGGAAATGCTTCGTTATTCATGATAACGTCGGGTTATCTCGAATATATATTCAGGCGCTGGAAATGAGGTGCATATAAAAATCAAATCATTGCGTTATCTCATAAATTTTAGGAGGTGGGACTATCGTTAACACGATATTACCTGTTCAAGGAACAGATCCGCCTGCGGCAAACGGTAACCCCAAAATAAAGCCCGGTAACCACTATAAGGATGTGCGGGATAAAGTCGTCAACGGCATATCCGATAAAACAGGCAAAGCCCATGGGCGCAAAGAGCCTGAATACGATTACGCGGCGGCTGAGGGATATGTAAACGATCCTTCGGCTACGCAAAAGCAACCGCAAAACGGGGTTAACCAGGATACGCAGGATGGAAACGTAAATATTGAAGAGGTCGGCACATGCTTAAATTCCGGCGGCACAGAGGAAGGAATTGTTAGCATTCTCGAAGGATTCGGGTTGCTTGACTTAAACGCGGACGGAACCGTTGGCACTCCTGCGGCGGCAGAGATACAGGGCGCGATAGAAGAAGCGCTTGCCGCCATCGGCCAAAACGACGCTGCGGCGGAAATAGCCGTGCAGTACGAGCAAAACCCGGTAAACGGCGACGGCTTACCGGCGGAGATTGGCGCGAAGCTTGGGGAAGAGGTTACCTGGCGGCAGCGCTCCTTGGAGAATACGAACAGTGAAGATACGGCGCGTGGCGCCGAAAAGCTTGTTACATCGATACGTGACGCTATAGTACGCGCTGTGAAGGTCACAGACAACCAAGAGACCAATGACGAGAGCGACGGCATGTCTGCCGGCGCGGAGGGTCTGGTTGCGGATCAGCGCGTGGCGGGGCCGGCAAGCCGGGAATTTAACCCCGATGCGGTGCATCAGGCGGCGACACCCATGCAGATGGAAGAAAATATTTTCAACATGATTGAAAGTATTTCCGCAAACGCCGCGAAGGGCAACGAGGAGTTTCAGTTGCAACTCGTGCCCGAGCACCTTGGCCGGTTGAGCATCAAGCTTACTATGGAAGGCGAGATGATCAGAGCGCAGATTAAAGCGGCGGATATGAGCACAAAAAGCCTTATAGAGGCCGAGCTGCCGCTGCTGGAAGACGCGCTGCGCACACGCGGTATAGAAATCGCCAAGATCGATGTAACGTATCAGGCGGCTGAGTTTGATTTTCAAAACCAGCAGCACACGCAAAGCAACTATTTTTCTAAAAGCAACGCGGGCACTTACGCGCTGAACACGATGGGGCAGGATGGTCTGGAAAATTTCTTTGACGTTGTCTCCGGACTTGACCTCTACACACAGACGAGCTCCGTCGAATTCCGCGCCTGAAAAAGGAGTGTAAAAATTTTATGGCAACCATTGAGGGTACTTCTGCGGTACGCACGCTGGAAGAATACCAAAAGACCGCGCGCCAGCCCACGAACGAGTTGGGCAAAGACGCGTTTTTGGGGCTTTTTGTAGCGCAATTGGCCAATCAGGATCCGCTTGCGCCCACGAGTGACGCCGATTTTATCGCACAGCTGGCGCAGTTTTCCGCGCTGGAGCAGATGCAAACGCTAACCGCCGCCACGCTGCAAAGCCAGGCGTATGCGCTTACGGGTAAATACGTATACGTTTCGCAGGTGGTCGAGGGCGTTGAGACCGTTACCTTTGGCCGGGTGGATGGCATTATCAACAGCAACGGCCAAAGCCTTCTTGTAATCGGCGAGGGAAAATTCACCATGGATCGGGTCATAGGCATTGCCAACGTGACCGACGACATGAGCGCTGCCATCGCGCAAAGCTCGGCGCTGATAGGCAAAATTGTCACGGCCGTAACCTATGAGGAAGGCACGGAGACGCCTGTCGAAACGAGAGGCGCCGTGCAAAAAATACTGGTAAGATCCGGAGAGATGTATGCGTTAATAGGCAATACCGAGGTGCCCGTTAACAGCATTACCGAAATTTCAGGCTACGCCGCCGCGGGCGGCGAGTTGGAAGAAGACGCCGGTTCACCTATCATTGACGGAGGAACACCACTATGATGCGCTCTCTATACTCGGGCATTACCGGGTTGCGTAACCACCAAACACGTATGGACGTGATAGGCAACAACATCGCCAACGTTAATACTGCGGGCTATAAATATTCGCGTACCGTTTTTCAGGATCTTTACTCGCAATCCATGGGCGCGGCGTCGGCAAGCACGGCTTCGCGCGGCGGAACCAACCCCAACCAGATTGGTCTTGGCGTAACGCTCAACTCCATCGATATCATACACACGCAGGGCGCCGCGCAGTATACCGGCACCTGGCTTGATAATATGATAGACGGCGACGGTTATTTCGTTAAAAGGATATACGAAAGCGACGGCACTACGCCTTACGAAACGGTATACACGCGCGCGGGCAACTTCTACCTCGATAACAACGATTACCTGGTGGATGCCGACGGTATGTTCATTATGGGCTATACGTCGCCGGTGCCCGATACTCCCACGCAAGCCGATCTTGCAAAAATTCTTATCGATGACGCTACTTATTATAATGTCAAGATCGACGATAAGGGCATGGTATCGGGCATAAACAGGGGTACCGGCCTGGTAGAGGATATCAGCCAGTTGGCCATCGCGACATTCGCAAACATAAGCGGCCTTGAAAAGGCGGGCGGCAACAACTATGTGAATACCCCCAACTCCGGCAATGCCGTTTATGGCAAGGCGGGCGGCGCCGGCGTGGGCGTTATCAATCCCAACGCGCTCGAAATGTCGAACGTTGACCTTGCCACGGAGTTTACCGATATGATAGTAACGCAAAGGGGATTTCAGGCGAACTCCAGAACGATCACCGTGAGCGATACCATGTTGGAAGAATTGATCAACCTGAAGCGTTGACGCAGAGGATAAACGCGCGCCGGGCGTCGTGGCGCCCGGCGCGCCCAAATGCGAAAGCTCAGTTAACACAAGCTACTAAAAACCAAAGGATGATGCCATATGATCAGAGTAACGCGCTTGAATAAAGAAGAGTTTCTGGTAAATGGGGAGCTTATCGAGTTTGTGGAGGAAACGCCGCATACGGTTATATCCATGACGTCCGGCCGCAGGCTCGTGGTTGCGGAAACTTCAGAGCAGGTGCGGCAATTGGTTATAGATTATAAACGGCTGCTTTTGAGGGAAGGCCCTTTTGAGCGCCATGAAAGTTAGGGGTGTAAAAGTTTGGAACTAACAACGATCATTGGCCTATTGGCCGGCTTTGCCGCAATTGTCATTTCCATACTGATTGATAAAGGCGGCGATATCGCCAGCTTTTACAACCTGCCGGCTATATTTATTACCGTTGTGGGGGCGTTGTGTTCTACGGTTGTGGCATTCCCGCTGAAAACGCTCAAATCGCTATTTTCGGTTGTTAAAAACGCTTTCCGTAAAAAGGATATTGATCTGCAGCGCGATATTGAAATGATTATCAGCATTGCAAATGTAGCCAGACGCGAAGGCTTGCTTGCGCTTGAGGACGCCGTTACGGAAATTGACAGCCCTTTCTTTAAAAAGGGCGTTATGCTCGTTGTTGACGGCGCGGATCCCGAGCTGGTGAAAAACATTATGGAAGCGGAAATATACTTTGTGCAGGACAGGCACAGCACGGGCCAGGCCGTGTTGGAAACGTTGGGCGAATTGGCGCCGGCGTATGGCATGATAGGCACGCTGATTGGCCTGATTAACATGCTGAAAAATCTGAGCGACACCGACGCGCTGGGCCCCGGCATGGCTGTCGCGTTGATTACCACATTTTATGGATCGCTGCTCGCAAACCTCGTGTTTATTCCGCTGGCCAAAAAGCTAAAGGTGCAAACCGCGGAAGAAACGCTGGAAAAAGAGTTGCTGCTCGAAGGACTCCTATCCATACAGGATGGCGAAAATCCGCGTATTATCAAAGACAAGCTATACTCCTTTATTGCCCGCAGCGAAATCAAAGATACGGGCAGCACTAAAAGCGACAGGCAAGAGACCGGAGAAATAGCCAATGAGTAAGAGAGGACAAAAAGAAGAGCATAAGTCCGGCGCGCCCGCATGGATGACCACATACGGGGACATGGTTACACTCGTGCTGACGTTTTTTGTATTGCTGTTCTCTTTTTCGACCATAGATGCGAAAAAATGGGAAGCCGTTGTGTCTTCCTTTACGGGGAATCGTTTAGTCGTCATAGAGCCGCTGGATCCGGGCGCCGTAGTGCAGGGGTTTGATATGCCTACGCCCAGGCCCGCCCCATCCAATACCGAGGAGGAAAAGGATGAGTTTGACGAGCTTTACGAGCGCATAAGCAACTATATAGAAGAAAACGCTTTAACTTCGCAGCTGGCGGTGGATAGATCCGAAGGCGTTATACTTTTAACCATTAACGATTCGGCGCTGTTTGATTCCGGCAAGGATATAATCAAACCCGAAGCGGCGGAGCTATTAAGAAAGGTGGCACTGATATTTGACGAATACCAGGATAACATCGCGCAAATTCGCATAGAAGGGCATACGGATAACGTGCCGATTGAAACGGCGCAGTTCCCCAGCAATTGGGAGCTTTCCATGGGGCGCGCAAGCAAGGTGCTGCAATTCTTTTTGGCGAACTCCATCATACCGCCCCCCAAATACGCGGGGCTGGGATATGGGGAATATCACCCGGTCGCCTCTAACGACAACGAAGCGGGTAAGGCGCGCAACAGGCGTGTGGATTTTGTAATAGAGAGTATTCAAAATATTGAGTGAGGGTGGGCAATATGAATAAAAAAGCTTTAGCGGTGATTGTGCTTCTTATTGTAGCGGCGGCGGCGGCGGCGATATATTTTTTGGTGCTGGCGCCGGCAAGCGTGCCCGTGGAGGCATTCAGCGCTTATATGCCGGGGGATTACGTCATAACAAACATCAAAGACAGCCAATACCTGATTAAGGCGACCGTTGTGCTGGAGGTAAACCGGCCTGCCGACGACGAGGAGTTTTACCGGTATTTGGAGGAAAACCAGCATATTATCCGCGATGTGATCGTGATGACTTTGCGCTCCAAAACCTATGACGAGCTTATGGCGGAGGATCCAAAAGCGTTATTGGCTGACGAGCTCATCACGAAAATCAACCAAAAACTACAGATAGACAATGTGAAAGATATTTATTTTGCGGATTATGTCGTAAATTAACTGCGTATAGCGCAGAAATATGATAGAATACACGTAGTATATAAAAACGGGAGATGTTCATTGGCAGATATATTATCTCAAAATGAAATAGACGGACTGCTTCGCGCTCTGACTTCCGGAAAGGATACCGCAGTTGCGGAAGAACCTGTGGAGGAGCCAAGCGACGAGGTTCGGCCATACAATTTTCGCACGGCAAACAAGTTTTCCAAAGAGCAAATTCGCATGCTCCACTTTATATACGAAAACTTTGCCGGGCGGCTTGGCACGTTTTTATCGGGCACGCTGCGCGCGAACTGCGAAGCGGAAGTGATTTCCGTAGAGGAGCAGACGTTTTTGGAATTCAACAATTCGCTGCCTACGCCCGCGTTTCTGGCGATGTTTACCATGCCGCCGCTTGCGGGCTCCTCCATGCTTGAGCTTTCGCCCGGCGTATCCTTTGAAATCATCAGCAGGCTCTTTGGCGGCAAGGGCCAGGCCGAGCCTGAAACCAACAAGCCCTTTACTGATATTGAAGTCGCCATATTGCACCGCATCGTGCAGCAGATGCTTGGCGTGATGAACGACAGTTGGGAGCGCATCACAAAAGTAAACGCCAAGCTCGACAGAATAGAAACCAGCTCGCAATTCGCACAGATTGTAGCCGCGAACGAGCCCATCGTGATCATTACCATGAATGTACGCATAGGGGATGTATCCGACCTGGTCAACCTTTGCGTGCCGCACGTGGCCATACAGCCCATAGCCAAGCAATTGGCCACGGCCACTTGGTATAACGAACGCACGGCCAATATCGATAAAGACGAAATGGACATCAGCGAGATCAACCCGCGCATCAACCATACCGAGGTTACAATGCACGCGCGCTTTAACGATACTGAGGCCACCATACTCGATGTAATCAATTTGCGGGTGGGGGATGTCATACGCGTAGACCACCCTGCCAACGACGATATTACGGTATATGTGGAGCATATACCTAAATTTAAGGCAAAAATCGGCGCGCATGGCAAGCGGATGGCGGTTCTGATCGGCGAGGTGCTGGAGGAGGAGTTGAGTGATGGATAATCAGCAAAACGGCGAAATCAACAACATTACTGCCAAAAATTCCATCACGCCGGAAGCACCGGGCGTTGCCGACAACGATATATGGGCGGATGAAAGAGGAATGGGTTCCGTTACAAATGGCTTAAACGAACAGGAAACCGCACATTATATGGCGGACGAACGAGCTTCAGCCCAGTATATGGGGGAAGAGGCGTTAGTTGACGATCCTTACGCGCTCAGCCGTGAGGAGAAGGACGTTATAGGGGAGATAGGCAATATCTGCATGGGCACGTCGGCTACTACGCTGTCCGCGTTGCTTACCAAGAAGGTAAGCATTACGACGCCGCAGGTGCGTGTAGCCAAAACCGTAAAGGATCTGGGGCACTATAAAAAGTCCTTTTTGGCGATTGAGGTATCCTATACCGACGGGGTTGACGGGTATACGATACTGCTCATGCGGGAGCATGATGTAAAGGTCATCACGGATATACTCATGGGCGGCGACGGCAACGTCGACTCGGATATGCAACTTGATGAGCTGCATTTTTCCGCCATCAGCGAAGTGATGAACCAGATGGTGGGCGCGGCCTCCACATCGCTATCCAACCTGATCATGCGGCCGGTCAATATCACGCCACCGCAGATAAAAAGAATAGTAATGGAAGAGGACGACTTGAGTACACTCATCTGCAGCAAGGATATTATTACGGTCACCAGCTTTGTAATGGAAATAAAGGGTGTGCTCGAAAGTGAGCTGATGCAGCTTTTGCCGTTTGCATTTAGCAAACAGCTTGTGAAAGAAATGATGGAAGCGCAAGGTGAAAAGGCGCAGGGGACGCCAAAAACGCAAGGAGCCCCAGCATCCCTTTATGCAGATGCCGGCGCGCACAGGCGCAAACGCCCCCGCAGGCACAAGTGCCCATGCAGGAGCAGCCGAAGCGCCAACCCGGCATACCGGCGCTTCAAGATACGCCCGTGCAGGGAGCGGCGGCATATGCGCATACCGACGTTGTGCGGCATGAGCAGGGCGGCGCGCCACGGCGGGAACCACTATCGCAAAATCGTGTGGGGGTAAAATCAATGCAATACGATAATTTTAACGACATGGATCTGCAAAACACGCAAAGCGGAGAAAATATCGGCCTAATACTCGATGTTCCACTGCAGATAACCGTTGAGTTGGGCAAATGCAAACGCAGCATCAGGGATATACTCGCGCTCCATACGGGCTCGGTCATTGTGCTTGACAGATTAGCCGGCGAAATGGTGGATATCATGGTGAACGGTAAGCTCTTCGCCAAGGGAGAGGTAGTGGTGATAGAAGATAACTATGGCGTGCGCGTAACGGACATCATCGCCATGCCGCAAACATAGGCCATACTGAAAACTGTCTTTAAATAAAAAGCATAGAAGCGGTTTCAGTTTCATGCTTTTTCTTTATATAATAATAAACGCAATAAGTATAAGCTGTTGCGAAATAGTATAAAAAAGGGAGTATGCATTGTAGCTATGATGGAATCATTTGATTGGGAACGGTTGGGCGATATCGCGCTGGGGCGCGAAAACTTGGGCACGGAAATGCCGGTGATAGTTTACCGCCTTTTGCAATACACCATGCGCGACGAATTGGTGGCGCGCTATGGCGAGGGCGTTGCAACAGAGGTTCTGCGCAACGCGGGCTACCGGGCGGGCATTTCGTTTTGCAGAAACGTAATCAAAGAACGCGGCAGTTTCAACAGCTTTATCGCCGATGTGCAAAAACAACTGAAGCGCCTGAAGATAGGCATTTTCCGTGTTGAAAAAGCGGATATCAACAACATGAAATTTGTTTTGACGGTGAGCGAGGATTTGGATTGCTCGGGCCTGCCGGTATCGGGCGACACTGTATGCGATTATGACGAGGGCTTTATATCCGGCATATTACAAGAGTTTACGGGCCAACGCTTTGCCGTGCAGGAGGTTGACTGCTGGGCGACTGGCGATAGAACATGCAGGTTTGTTGCCGACAGGATATAAATCTCCTGGCGGAGGAACCGCTTGATGGAGGATGTATACAATAAAATTGATTATGCGTTAAGCAGCCTGCTTGCCAACGAGACGTTTGACAGGCTGGATTTGCCTGCCCCGTACAAGTCATTTGAGGATAAGCTTTTAACGCTTCAAAGTATGAACGCAGAGCTGCAAAGGTTTACCGTGCAGCTCTCAAGCGGCGAAATTGATACCGATCCGCCCAGCCGCAGCAACTATTTAGCGGCGGGGCTCAAGCGGCTACAGTCACAAATGCGGCATCTCACCTGGCAAACGCAGTGCGTTGCGGATGGCGATTATAACCAGCGTATTGATTTTATGGGCGAATTCTCCATGGCTTTTAACCAGATGGTGGAACAGTTAAAAGCGCGTGAAGACAGCATACGCAGCCAGCAGGATTTTATGACGCGGCTGTTCGATAAAATCGAGCCGATATTTGTTGTATCCGAAGAGGATCATAGCCGAACGCTATATACCAATTATGCGGCCAGACAGCTTTTCTTTGTGCACGAAACAAACGAGCAAAACACATTGATGCAAAACATACTAACAGAGGTGGCGGGCGACGGCGAATACGAAGTGATAGACGCCGGAGCCGGCCGCTGGTACAGCGTAACGGCGGCCCGGCTACCCTGGAACATGGAAGAATCGGCGCTTTTGTGTTATTGTGTGGATATTACCGCCCATAAAGAGCGCGAAAACAATCTGGAGTTGGCCGCGAACACCGACGCGCTCACAAATTTGAGCAACCGCCGTGCGCTTGAGTCGGAACTGAACTCACTTTGGGCGCTATGTATGCATTTTCAAAAGCCGCTTTCCACGCTGATGTTTGATATAGATAATTTCAAACGCTACAACGACACATACGGCCATCTGCAGGGCGACCGATGCTTGGCTGAGTTCGCGAAAATACTGCACGAAAACGCGGCCCGCTCAAACGACGTGGTCGCCCGTTACGGCGGGGAGGAGTTTACGGTGCTCTTACCCTTCACCACGCTTGAAACGGCGCTGCGCATTGCCGAAAACATCCGCTGGGCCACGCAGGAGCGCGTGATACCTATGCCAGCGCCCGGAAGAAGTGATGTGGAAACGCGCGTTACGGTATCGGGCGGCGTATGTACGATATTTCCCAGCGAGATGTATACGCCCATGCTGTTTTTAGGGGCGACGGACGTAGCGCTTTACACTGCTAAACAGAACGGGCGCAATAGAATCTGCTACAGGGATATGACAGACATGTTTTAAACCGCCCGCTCTGCCACATCAATGATGTCTATACTCCTTTATCTTTTCTACCGCGTAGGGCGTCTCCTGATAGACAAAATAATTCAGCCAGTTGAAAAACAGCAAATGGCCGTGCGCGCGCCAGGTGACGAGCGGTTGTTGCGTGCTGTCGTTATCGGGGTAATAGTTGAACGGCGGCTCAATGGGCAGGCCCGCGTTTATGTCACGCTCGTACTCAAGCCCCAGCGTTTCGGCGTCATATTCACCATGCCCGGTTACAAATATGCGCCGCCCGTCGCGGCTTGCGGCAATATACATCCCTGCCTGTTCGGAGACCGCCAGCACTTCCAGCGCCAAGTGTGCCGCCACATCCGCCACGCGCACGGTGGTGTGTCTGCTGTGCGGCGCGTAAAATACATCGTCAAACCCGCGCAATAATTTATGCGTGCGGTTTTTTACCGTATGGGGGTAAACGCCAAAAAGCTTTTTTGACAGCGGTTGCTTGGTTATGCCGTAATAATGGTAGAGCCCCGCCTGCGCCGCCCAGCAGATGAAGAATGTGGAGAATACATTTTCGCCGGCCCAATCCAGCACGCGCTGAAGCTCATCCCAATAGGCGACATCTTCAAAGCGCATCTGTTCCACCGGCGCGCCGGTGATGATCAATCCGTCAAACTGCTCGTTCGCCACATCGTCAAACGTGCGGTAAAAGGTCTTGAGATGATCCCGGCTCGTGTTGCGGGGTTGGTAGCTGGCGGTGGATAAAAGCGTGACCTCCACCTGCAAGGATGTGTTGCTGAGCACGCGCAGCAACTGCGTTTCGGTGGTTGCCTTGGCGGGCATCAAATTCAGCATCGCGATGCGAAGCGGCCGGATATCCTGCGAGCCCGCGCGATCATGCGTCATAACGAAAATATTCTCTTTAGAGAGCGTTTCTACAGCGGGCAGGGCGGCAAAGGGTATGTTTACTGGCATATCGTCCTCCTAAAAACATTTAGATTTCTCAAAACAAAAACCCTGCGTCGCGTTTTGCGAAGCAGGGTTATATGCCCCTGTTTTAACCGGTCAAGCCATGGCGGCTTAGCTGGTTTCCGGAAAGGCCGGCATTCGCAACACGAAAATAAGCACGGAACGCATCATCCCGCGCATGCGCATCTTCATGTCGCCAACGTTGAACACCCCGGGCATAACGGCGTTCCCCCTTTCCTCAATGGTTGCGAACTCAATTATTTCATAAGTGTAAAGCAAATTTATGAATGTGTCAAGGGGGCGCATTGCCTCAAATTAAATAGGCCCCACTCCACAACCCGCAATCCGGCATAAACACTAAAAAAATGGCGTCGATATGGTATAATAAATGCAAGGAAAACCCATAAAAACGGACAAAAAGCATGCACTTATC
>JAISXK010000140.1 GCA_031270585.1 Clostridiales bacterium
CCGTAATTTATCATGCAACGCTCAACGGTTTCGGTATTTTTTACAATGCGGAAGATATATCCGTTCTTATTGCAGAATTTCTCAACCAGTTGGGCAAGCCCCCCCGCCCTACCGTCCAAATCTATATCTTCGGAAAAACGGTCGAGGTTATAACAAAGATACAAAGCAGTGCCACCTTTTAGAATGTAGTTTTCAGTTTCTGTATTCAGAAAGGTGATAAAATCTAATATAATTTGCCCATGCCGAACGCGCCAACTTGAACTCATAAGTTCAACCCTTTCTTGAAATCAACCCATTTCATATAATATTCCTTGATCATAAAACAATCTATATCCTGCCAGTTTGGAAGATTCCTCATCATTGATACTTTGTTAAAAATCTCGCTTGTATAATTATCGTTGCAGATAAAGTCTCTGTTCATGCCTTGAGCTACACTGAAATTCCCTAACTCAAGTAAATCTAAAAGTGCGCGGATATGATTTGCAACCGCATAAGTTTCGCTATGTTCAGGAATGGTTTTATCCAACTCAATACCATAATCCTTAAAAAAAGCTTTCTCGGTATCCATGAAGGTAATCTTCTGCCATCTGAGTGCAGAAGCATGCCAATCGCCGCATGTCAACAGCGAGCACGGTATATTCAAGGCGTGAACGCCAGTTATATATTGCACAGCAGAACATCTCCCTTCGCTTTTAATGCTTTATTTCATATGCTATCAAAAGGCTTCCGGCCCGCTTTCAGTTTAGCATAACAAGGCTTTTCTCGCAATAACCATCACGCACGTCTAAATCTGTCGCATCTGTCTGCGCCCACCCTTTTGCGGCGTTAGCGTTTAATCCTGTTGCCAGGCGCTAGAAACCTTGGCGGTTTACCGGTTACGCCGACCTCCTCAAAGAAAAATTTGACCAACGCCCTTAAGGCCTCTGAGGTATAGCCTTGCCGCCACCATTGCCGGCCAATACAGTAACCGATGTGTACCCTCCCAACGTCTTCCTGCTGATGCACGACGGCTATGCTGCCAATTGGTTCGTTAATATCATTGAGAACAATCGCCCAACTGTAATATTCGGGCTTCTGATATAACTCCGTCCATGCTTCGCGGAAGAATTTTACCTAGCCCGAATGGTCAACGACAGAATATTGTAAATCATCTTTAAAACAGCACGGACAACCCCGTCAGCGCCGCATATTCATCCAGCACCACCACTTCCGGCATGGACAGGACATGCCCCAAATGCCCGAGACGTCTGTGCAATTCCTCGCGGAAGCCGCCCTCAATTTGCCGCCACCTGTGATGGATAACGCCGCCGGACAGCCCTATCGTTCGCGGCCGGAAGATGAGGGAAAGCTGCGCGGCGAAGCTGCCGAGCCGCCAGCCGAAATATTTGCCGCCGTCGGCGTCGGTTCTTTTGATCTGCTCCTCAAACCCGGCGCTGCCCAGCAGACGCCAGGCTTCCTTATCCGGCGCATTTGTGACAAGCCTGACATCACCTATTTCCCAATTGTTCCCGGACAGTGTGCGCAAAACCTCGCCATTTCCATTGAGCACGCCAAAACCCACCGCCGAACCGATGGACAGATGAATGGCGCCGAGTTTGATGTTCGGGCGGGTTTTCAGCGCTAACGCATGTGCTTCGCCGTCGTTAATCAGGTGTATCTTTTTGTCGTTTAACGACAACTTCCGTCGGATTGTTTCCGCCGGATTGCCGCAGAGCCACGGGGTTTTAGGCGCACTTAGCACCTCTCTCCCCCGCATGATGCCCGGCACAGCAACGGCCAACGCATCTGGAGCCAAGCCGCCGGTCAACTTGCGTATGCAATCAAAAAAGTCTTGCAGGGAGTTGGGATGTTCATGGCGTATGTTTTGCAATCCGCTCCTTGTAGACAAAGCCAGCTTTGCCCCCGACCCGCCGATGTCAACAACCACGTTAATAGGATATGCCATTTGATACACGCTCCTCTTCTCCGTTTTTACAAAGCACTACTCTTTATCTACCAGCGCGAAGAAAAACCGCTCTTTTTCCGGCGTATCGATGAGCCGGAGCGGTTTGGCCTGATTGCGGGAGGCGCCGCGCATGACCTGCAAGTCCCTGTACAGGGCGAAGGTCTGGGGCTGCAAGAACACGACCTCGGTCATGCCCAACAGCCCTTCATCCTGGGCAAAGGATATATCCGGGTTGGCTTCGCACAATTTTTGATGCAAGACCTCCGCCACCCTCTCCGGGTCACGCTTCAAGGCAGGATTCTCCGTCTCGATCAACAGCGTGTAATGCCCCTTGCCAACGCGCAAATCGGGAAAGACCGCAAATTCCGTGATGGGGCAGCCCAGGGCTTTGCTGCATTCGCTCACGGCGGCTTCCAGCTGCGCGTAGGTGGTTTTTTCGGCGGCCATGTTGATCAGCTGGTTTTTGCGGTAGGAAAAGCAAACCTGCGGCGTCTTATTCCAAAACCCCACGACTTTTACCACATCGTTGATCCGGTAGCGGTAAAACCCGGAAAAGTTTGTAATAACGATTTCATATTCCTGGCCCAATTCCACTTGGTCCAGCGTCAGCGTTTGGGGATCGGGCTTGTCCATTTCCGCCGTCGGGATAAACTCATAAAACATCAAATGGGGCAGCAGCACATATTTTGTGCTATTTACTTCCGTAACCACGCCCAGCTGCCCCTCCGACGCGGCGTAGGCAAGATGAAAGAACGCAACCTCATCGCCGGCGTACATCTGCACGCGCTCGGTATACGGCTGGAAGGCCGCGCTGCCGATGGCGCTGATGGCCGTCAGCTTCGGCCAGACTTTTTTCAATATGCCCCTGTAATCCTCCGTCTTGAAAATGCCCCGCAACTCCCGGGCCAGCTCCGGCTGGGGCCTGATGCGCTTCAAAAGCGCGGCTCTGATGCCCGCCGGCATTTTAATGTCCCCATTGATTGTGCCCTTTTCAATATCGTCAAATAAAATAGCCTTGTTCGCAATCAGATAGTTGATAAATTCAAAAACCTCCGTCATATACTCGGCGCCGATGCAAGGGAGATCCCTTTCGGTAAGAGCAAATCGCACATGTACGTAAAAGAAGTCATGGAGTTGGTTGGCAAAAACACTGCAAGCCGGCGTCGTAAACATGGTATTGAATATGCGTTTTGCCTTATATGCCGTCATGCCGCCTATGTCCCCCGCCTTAAGGCCGCAGGGCAAGGTTTTTACGTCCATGTAGGATATGATCAAAATCCTGCGCCCATGCCCTGAGCCGCCGCTTTTGTATAAGGGCGCCAGGCAATGCTGCGCCAGAAATTCATATTGCATAATGATGGCAACGCCCTCGCTGGCCACGGGAATGAGCTTTGGGTTCCCAACGCTGCCCGAGGTCTGGGCGTAGCACTTCGGTTTTTTGCGGGTCAGCAGATTGCTCTCGCCTTTTTTCATCCGGTCGATAGCTTCGCTGTAATCGTCATAAATAGACAAGGGCGCCGCCGCCTTGAATTTTTCAATGCTGTCAATGTCTTTAAAATGGTACCTTTTGCCGATTTCGGTGTTCACGTTTTCCTTGAGGCGCGACAGCAAAAAGCGGATATTATGCGCAAGCGGGTCATGAGTCGCCCGCTCCAGTTTTTCATAAGTCCTTTTGGCCACCATACGCATATAGAATAACCCCAAATCTCTTAACCGCACAAAGCCCCCTCCTTATTTATGGCTGCCCTTCATTGCCGCCCTTCATTGCTGCCCTCCGTTTGCCGCCCGCCATTTTCACCAATCACGATAGCCGCCACGCTGTTGGGAACCACTTCTTTGACGGAGCGGCTAAAGGCTTCATATGTCCTGCGTATCCTATCGTATGACGTATTCCCGTCGAAGGAAACCATCAGGTCAATATAGACAAGGCTGCCCGACCGCCTTGTCCGAATGCCCTGGAAGCCTTCAATGTCGCCCCATATTTTTGAAACGCAGCCCAGTATCTGAAACTGTGTCTTCTCCTCCAGGGTTTTGTCAAGCAGATCGGCCACCGCTTTGCCTGCGAGTTTTATGTTGAGGGCGCCTATGTACAGGGCGCAGCCAACGCACATGGCAGGGTCCAAATAAACGATAAGGGAAATGTCGCGGAGCATATAAGAGACGGCTACCGTAAACAATGCCGCCGCGTCGAAGATAAGGTTCTTTTTGAGCAGCATGACATTGGAATCGATAAAACCGCTCCCGGCGCCTTTAACTGTTTTGATCTGTTTGGACAGCAGCCATAGGTCAATGGCCACGTTGACTATTTTTAACGCGATGGCCAGGGGCAGCATTTCTCCCGGCTTGTCCGGGTTTAGGAAAGAAAATACCGAGGCCGCCAAAACAATGGCGAGCCCGATGAACAAAAGCATGGCGGAAGCAAAGCTGCCCAATGCCTCAAGCTTGCCCATGCCATAATCGTATTGAAAGCTGCTGTCGCCCTGCAATTTTTTGGACAGGGAGAAGGAAAGAAAGCTTTGCGAAGCATTGGCTAGCGAATCAAAAGCATCCAGCGCAAGTATCAGGGAACCGCTTAGCAGGGCTGCGGCCAATACCGCTATTAAGTTTGGCAGTTCGCTGAGAAAGGCCATAAACGCAACCTTCTGCTGAGACTTAAAGGCGTTTTTGGCCTCGGTTTTATCCACGGCAGCGTCTCTTTCTGAAGGGGCAGCGCCCGGTTTCCGCGCCATGTCGTCCATTGCCTTATCCTCCGTCAATATAACTCCTTTACGATGGTCTTAATCGTATTCCTGTTAATCAGGCATCTGTCGTGAATATCATCTATATTAATGATCTGAAGGTCTAAGGCGTAGGCGCCAAATCCGTTATCCCGGGGCTTTTCCTCGCCTGTCATTCTAAAGAGCGTTATTTTGCCCTCGTAGGCCCCGCCCGGCCTATAATTGACAATCTCTTTAATGATAAACGCGTTGTTGCGCTCTAATTTGTCAATAAGCCCCATATTGCGGAAACGTTCAAACAAAGGATCGCTCTCTAAATACTGCCTGTAATTTGTTTCGCTTACCTTCTGGAATAAAACGGGGTCAATTAAAATCAGGTCTGAT
>JAISXK010000001.1 GCA_031270585.1 Clostridiales bacterium
CTATTTTTGATTGTATATCTGTATTGTTGCTCTGCTTCATCTCGGTACAACCCCCCTGTTGGATATGATTGTATCATACCAAAGTTATCTTGCAAATACCTACTTTTTATATCTACACATCCAAAACAGGTTTTCCTTGCATCGCGTTGGAGGCTATGCCATAATAGGTATGTTGCGATTACACTGGGAGGAGATCATAAGTGAATGTGCGCAAGATCGTTGTTCTTATATTGATTGTCTTGCTGACAGGCGTGCTTTGTTATTTTGCGCTAACGGGTGCGGCTTGGGGAATATACGAAATACGCCCCCTTCATGAGCAGGTGCCGCGCGGCCTTGATTTAACGGGCGGCGTTGCCGTGGTATACGAAGCTAATGATTTAAATAGCCCCGAACTGGCCGAAGATATCAATAGCGTTATCAGCGCCATGCGTATACGGTTGGATGCCGATGGCTATACCGAGGCTACCATTGTCAAACAGGGAACGGGCAGAATTCGCATAGAAATACCCATCAACGAAACCAATATGGTTGATGATCCATCCGCGATCACGCAATACCTGGTGCAGCCGGCGTTGATTGAGTTTGTAGATCCCGACGGTAACGTACTGTTTACGGGGGCGGATATGGTTTCGGTTTCGCCGGCGCTGGTAGAGGGGCAGTATGTCGTATCCTTTAAATTGAACGAAAGCGCCACGGTAAAATTTGCGCAGGCGACAAGCGCGTTTATAAACCAGACAATCTCCATCCGCTTGGATGGCACGGTAATCTCTTCACCGCTGGTAAAAAGCGTTATAGGCGGCGGCGAAGCCGTGATCGAAGGTGGCGAAACGCCTTTCACCGCGCAGCAAGTAACGCAATTATCCAACCAGATACGAAGCGGCGCGTTGCCCATTGAAATGGAAGAGATCGAGGTGCGCTCCGTTAGCGCCACGTTGGGCGAGGAAGCGCTCTCAAAGGGTATTACGGCGGCGCTGATCGGTCTTGCGCTCGTGTTTGTATTCATGGCGATGTATTACCGTTTGCCGGGGCTTATGGCCGACTTGGCGCTGGTCATCTACGTGCTGCTGATGCTTTTATGCCTGGCTACCATCAACGGCATACAGCTTACGCTACCGGGTGTGGCGGGTATCATATTATCCATCGGTATGGCGGTGGATGCCAACGTAGTGATATTTGAGCGTATGCGCGAAGAGATCAAAAGTGGCAAAACCATACGCACATCGGTGCGAAACGGCTTTAAGCGGGCCTTTAGTGCGATCTTGGATTCCAACATCACCACGGTTATCGCGGCGCTGGTGCTGCTGCTTTTTGGCACCGGCAGTATCAAAGGCTTTGCTGTAACGCTCCTGATAGGCATTGTGCTGAGCTTTATTACATCGGTATTCATCACCCGTGGGCTGGTGAACTTGCTGATGGGCTTCCATTTCCAAAACAAAAGCCTGTTTTGCCCAACAAAAATGCAGCCGGATGAAACCGCGCGCCCGGAGGGAGGGAACGCGTAATGGATTACACAGGTAAGTTTAAAATTTCAATTGGCGTTTCCGCAACCATCATCATCATAGGCATTGTTGCGGGAGTATTCACAGGCGCTCTTAACGTGGGCGTTGATTTTGCGGGCGGCGCCTTATTCACCATTGAAACGCATGATCCCAACTTTGATATGGATGTTGTGAATGCGGCGTTGGAAAGCAACGGCATAACTGATGCGCAGGTGGTGCGAACGGGCAATACCACATCCGCGCAATCCATGGTCAACATTACCATGCGCAGCCTGAACGACGACGAGGCTGAATCCGCCGTGCGTACCGATACGCTCAATGCCATCAAGCAAACATACCCCCGTGCGGCAATCATTACGGTGGATAGGGTGGATGGTGTCGCGAGCGCGGGCTTGGTGCGCAACGCGATTTTATCGGTGCTTGCGGCAAGCGTATTGATATTGTGTTACATCTGGATTCGCTTTGAGTTGTTTTCGGGCCTGGCGGCGGTTTTATGCCTGCTGCATGATGTGGCCATCATGTTTGCGTTTACATGCATACTGCGTGTGCCGATCAATAGCCCCTTTATTGCCGCGATATTGACCATTGTGGGGTATTCCATCAACAATACCATCGTGGTTTTTGACCGCATACGCGAAAACAGAAAGAGCGACGTGCATGCCGACAAGCATTTTGATATGATCGTAAACCAAAGTGTGCAAGCTACGTTAGGGCGCTCTATCAATACGTCCTTCACGACGCTGATTACCATTACAATGGTGTATATATTCGGCGTATCGAGCATCAAGGAGTTTTCGCTGCCGATCATCATAGGCTTGCTGGCCGGCACCTATTCCTCTATATTCCTGGCGGGCCCGCTTTGGGCAAAATGGCTGCAAGCGAGGATGATAAAAGCAAAAGGTAAAACGCTTCAAAAAGGCAAGAAAAAGGCAAGCGCCAAAAAATAATATAAACATAACAAAGCCGGGCTGCTGCAATAGAAAAAATATTTGTAGCGGCTCTGTTTTTTATTATTGCAAGGAGTGTATATGCTGCGATTTGTGCAAAGCGGCGAAGTGATCGATCAAGAAGAAGCGGAAAGGATTGCGGACGAGCATGCGATCCCTTCGCTTTTGGCGCATGCGCTGCTGCAAAGGGGGCTATGTGAAAGAGAAGAGATCGAGGCCTTTTTAAACCCCGGCCCACAATATTTGTACGACCCTTTTTTGATGCCGGGCATGCAAACCGCCGTGGCCGCTATACAAGAAGCGCTATTACAAAAGGCGCATATGTGCGTTTATGGCGATTATGACGCCGACGGCATATGCGCCACCGCTATGCTCACGCGCTATTTAAAAAGCCGGGGCGCCGCCGTAACAACCCATGTGCCAGACCGGCACAGCGAAGGGTATGGCATGCAGATGGAAGCGATAGACCGCCTTTATGAGACTGGCGTTACGCTGATCATCACGGTGGATAACGGCATTGCGGCTGCGGATGAAATTGCCTATTGTTACGAGCGGGGTATCAAAGTAATTGTGACCGACCACCACCAATGCCCCGACGCGCTACCGGCATGCGAGGCGGTGCTGAACCCGCACATGCATATGCCAGGCGCCGGCGCGTACCCTTTTGCCGATCTGTGCGGCGCCGGCGTGGTGCTCAAGCTGATACAGGCATTGGAAGAAGGCGCCCCGCAAGGGCATACTTTGGAAGGCCCGGCCCTGCAAGACAGCCAGTATATGGCGCTGGCCGCTGTGGCGACTATTGCCGATATTGTGCCCCTGCGGGGTGAAAACCGCGTGATTGCGGTGCTGGGCATGCGACTTATGGAAGAGCAACCGGGACTTTGCGCGTTGCTCACGGTTGTGGGCGCTATGGGAGAGATTACATCCGACGTGATCGCCTTTCGCGTTGCGCCGCGGTTGAACGCAGCCGGCAGGATGGGAGACGCCGGGCGCGCGCTGCTGCTGCTGCTGACGGATGACGCCCAACAGGCGACTGCGTTGGCACTGGAGTTGAACGAAGAGAATGCCATGCGCCAGACGGAAGAACAAACCATACTGGATGATGCGCAAAACCGGCTGAAGCATGAAAATACCGCGCAATTGCGCGCGATCATGCTATATTCGCCGCATTGGAACAAGGGCATCATCGGTATCGTCGCATCAAGGCTATGCAAACAATACCATAGGCCCGTGCTGTTATTTACGCAGGAGGGGGATATGCTTACGGGTTCCTGCCGCAGCATTGAGGGCGTGCATCTGTATGATTGCCTGCGTGCGCATGAAAGCTATTTTATCAAATTCGGCGGCCATGCGCAGGCGGCGGGCGTGAGCATGCGCGTTGAAGCGTTTGCGGCATTCAACGCAGCCTTTCAAGCGTATTTGCGCGTGCATACGCTGCAGACGCTTTACCTGCCTTTGGCGCGGTTTGAAAGGGAAGTAGCTCTATCCGCGATTACAATAAAAGAAATAGAGCTTTTGGGCAAGCTTGCGCCGTTTGGCGCCGGCAACCCGCAGCCGGTATATTTTAGCCGCGCCGTTACGCTTGCCGATATAGAAAGGATGGGTAAGGGCAGGGCGCATTTGCGTGCCATCGCCCAAGCGGGGCAAAAGCAATTTGAAGTGGTGGGATTTGGTTATGGCCATTATGCAATGGATCTGGCGCGCGGCGATCGATTTCATATACTATATACCCCTGCCATCAACGAATGGCAGGGGTTGCGCCATATACAGCTGCAATTACAGGCAATCAAGCATGAGGATATATTCAATGGCGAAGAGCTACTGTGTAAAAGGCAAATGAAATTTTATAATGCAATTTTCCATAATGTTTTATATAATGTTACTCAGGCTGCGAAAAGGACGATAATAGAGATAGACGCGTTTGTAACGGAGACGCTGCGAACATGCATCCACGGCACATTGATGCTGTGCATGACGCCAGATGGCGCGGCGCGCCTGCGCCGGTTGCTGCTGGCGGCGGGGCTGCACGAGAGCGTGCAGGTTTATTTTGAAAAACTGCCGCAAAGCGCGCAAAGCTACAATACGGTGCTGCTGGCGCCCCTGCTGCAGGGGTTGCAAACCGATGGGTTTGACAGAGTAGTCATATACGATGCCGCACAGACACTGCCGCTGTGGCCGAACGCGGGCTGTGAGACCATAACGGCCTTCACGCCCGATGTATATGCCATGCTTTCCCCTTTGAAACGAACGCGGGAAGAGATGGGTGCGCTGTACAGGCGCTTTAGAACGGCTTTGCGTGAGGAACCTTTTTCACGAAGCGAGCTGGTTAAAAAAACCATGCCCGACGAAGAAAGGCTGGCAACGCTTGCCTTGGCGGTGTTTGTAGAATTGGGCTTTTTCGCTTGGAACGGCGAAAAGGATAAGCTTTGTATAAATGAGAATGCCGCTATGCGGCCTTTGTCGGAAAGCCGGCTCTATTTGGCGGTAAATGGCGAGAAAGGGGTATAAGCCTGTGGATTTAAAACGATACATTCGTACCGTGCCCGATTTCCCTATGGCGGGCATACAATTTCGCGATATTACGACACTGTTAAAGGATAAGGATGCTTACCATGAGTTGATAGACCGGATGGTGGGGTTGCTTGAGGGGAAAGTGATCGACCTTGTAATAGGGCCTGAAGCGCGCGGGTTCGTGCTGGGCGCGGCTGTAGCGTATGCGCTATGCGCGGGGTTTATCGTTGCAAGAAAGCCAGGCAAGTTGCCCGCCAAAACCACACGCTATTCGTATGGGCTGGAATATGGTACGGATGTGCTGGAAGTGCATGAGGACGCAATCAAACCTGGTCAAAAGGTGGCGTTTGTGGATGATTTGCTGGCCACAGGCGGCACGGCGCTTGCGACCATCAAGCTTGCTGAGCAATCCGGCGGTGAGATTGTGGCGGTGCGCTTTGCGATAGAGCTTGCGGCTATGAACGGCCGCGAGGCGATAAAGAGCTATGACGTAAAGAGCGTTATGGAGTTTTGATTATTACTTTGAATTCGGTTTAGGATTGCGAGAAGAAAGGAGGATGTTGTATGGACAAGCTTTACGATATATGCAAAAAGACTTTTAACGAAGAGCAGTTTGCGCTGTTAGGCAAAGCTGTTGCTTTTGCAAAAAATGTGCATAAAGACCAAAAGCGCGAGTCGGGCGAGCCATACTACATCCATCCTGAAGCGGTCGCTATCATGCTCTACAATATGGGTATGGATTATGCGACCGTTATTGCGGGGCTGTTGCATGACGTGGTAGAAGACGGCAAGGATGTGACTGTTGACCAGATAAAAAGCATGTTTGGCACCGAGATTGGTTCCATGGTGGACGGGGTTACAAAGCTTACACAATCCGGCGAACAAAACTACGTAACCAAGCGGGAGCAGCAAGCGGAAAACCTGCGCAAGCTTTTTTTGGCCATGGCCAACAATGTACGCGTGGTGATTATCAAACTGGCGGACAGGCTCCATAATATGCGCACGCTGGAGTATTGTGACACGGCCAAACGCGTGCGTAAAGCGAAGGAAACATTGGAAGTGTATGCGCCGCTCGCGCATCGGTTTGGTATGGGCGCGATCAAAGGGGAGCTTGAAGACCTGGCGTTTATGCATATGACGCCCGAAGAATATGAGCGGATGCGCACCGCCATAGAGCCCCAACAGGCGGAGCGCATGCAACTGCTGCAAAACGCCATGCAAGCCATACGCGATAATTTGGAAAAGATAAACGTAAAGGCCGATATCAACGGTAGGCCGAAGCATTTATATAGCATTTATCGCAAGATGGTAAAACAAAACAGGCCTCTGGACGAGATATATGACCTGATTGCCATACGCATCATTGTGGATACCGTGAGCGACTGCTACGCTACGCTGGGCGTGATACATTCCATATGGCGGCCCATGCCGGGCCGGTTTAAAGATTATATCGCCATGCCCAAAACCAACATGTACCGGTCGCTGCACACCACGCTGTTTAACGATCAGGGCATGCCCTTTGAGATACAGATACGCACGTTCGATATGCACAGAACCGCAGAATACGGCATTGCCGCACACTGGATGTACAAGGAAGGGCGGCACGCGCAGGACGACCTGGATGATAAAATGCAATGGCTGCGCAATGCGCTGGAATATGAAAACGACGCCGACAGCACACGCGATTTTGTAGACGGCGTGGTAAAGGATTTCTTTAGCGATTACGTATTTGTATTAACACCCACGGGGGAGATATTGGATATGCCCACCGGCTCGACACCGCTGGATTTTGCCTACCGCATCCATACGAATGTGGGGCACCATTGCCAGCACGCCAAGGTAAACGGCAACATGATGCGGCTTGATTATAAGCTGAAGACCAACGATGTGGTGGAAATCATCACGTCGGCCAACCAGCCGGGGCCCAGCCGCGACTGGCTGAATATTGTAAAAACACAGCAAGCGAAAACGAAAATACGCCAATGGTTTAAAAAAGCCAATCGCGAAGAGAATGTTCAAAAAGGGCGCGAGATGCTTGAGGGCGCCGCAAAGCGCCTGGGCCAGCAGTTTTCCACCCTGACAAAGCCCGAGTTTTACGGCGACCTTTTGAAAAAGCTGAATATGACCAGCCTGGATGATATATACAACGCGGTAGGCTATGGCGGCATCTCAAGCGGACATGTGATTCACCGGTTGATGGATCGCCGTCATAAAGAGCTACAGGAAGAAGAACTGCAAAAGCGCCTTACCCAAGCGGAAGATGGCGATGTGCAGGCTATAGCCAGGAAAGAAACCAGGCCCGCCGCAGGTTCGCGCGGCATTATTGTGCGCGGCGAGCCCAACATGATGGTACGCTTTGCGCATTGCTGCAGCCCCGTGCCGGGCGACGAGATCATAGGGTATATCACACGCGGGCGCGGCGTTTCCATACACAGGCGGGATTGCCCCAACGCGCGCGAACTCTTGGCGGACGAGGATAGAATCATTCCTGTGGAGTGGGCTGGCGACGCCAAATCGAACTATACCGCCAGCATCAACATTACCGCAACGAACAGGCCGGGTGTGCTGATAGATGTTTCGCAAACGGCGCTGGGCGCGAACATCAACATCAAAACTGTCAATGCCAAAACGGAAAGGGACGGCATGGTGTATGTGCAGCTATCCTTTGATATCAGCAATACCGCACAGCTTAGCAATGTAATAAAAGCCTTCAAAAAGATAAAGGGCGTAACGGAAGTGTTCCGTACCAGCAACTAGAAGGGAATGATACGATGCGGGCAGTGGTACAATGCGTAAAAAAGGCCGGCGTAACGGTGGATAACGAACTGATCGGCAGTATCGAAGAAGGCGTGTTATTGTTTTTGGGTATTGAAGAAGGCGATACCGAAGAAGACCTGCGCTATATCTGCGATAAAACCATCAATTTGCGTGTATTTGAGGATGACGAAGGAAAGTTGAACCGTTCGGTGGCGGATATCAACGGCGGCATATTGCTGGTGTCGCAGTTTACACTTTGCGGGGATGCGCGCAAGGGCAGAAGGCCCAGCTATATAAAGGCCGCAAGACCCGAAACCGCTTTGCCGCTCTATGAAAAGGCCATAGCCCTACTGGGCGGGCGCGTGCGTGTGGCCACGGGAAAATTTCAAGCGAAGATGGAAGTGACGCTTATTAACGACGGGCCGGTTACCATATTGCTGGATAGTAAAAGGTTATTTTGAATGAATAAGATTAAAACCATCATATGCGGGCCGCTGGACGTAAACTGCTTTATCATATACAACGCCTATACCAAGGACTGTATGGTGATTGACCCTGCGGAGTTTGCGCCGGTAGAGGGATTTTTGCAGGAGATGGGCACTACCCCCTCGCACGTGCTGCTGACGCATGGGCATTTTGACCATATTGGCGGCGTGGCCGCGTTGCGGCGGCAATACGGCGCGCGGGTTTGCATACATGAAAATGAGGCGGCGGCACTTTATGACACTAAAGAAAGCTTGGCTATGACCTGTTTTCCGCCGGTTGAACCTTGCAGGGCGGATATTCTGCTTGCCGGCGGAGAAGAGATCACGCAAAACGGCATTACGCTTCACGCCATATATACGCCAGGGCACAGCCCCGGCGGCATATGTTACCTGCTACGGAGTGAAAAGGCGCTGTTTACGGGCGATACGCTTTTTTATATGAGTGTGGGCCGTACCGACTTGCCCGGCGGTGATGCGGATACGCTGTACAGCTCCATCACCGGGAAGTTGTTTACACTGGACGGCGCGTATACCGTTTACCCCGGCCATATGGGGGTAACCACATTGCTGGACGAAAAACAGAAGAACCCGTACATACGCCTGCCGCGAGGGAGGCAATGATAAGCGTCGGCACTAACGGGCCGGGATAGGAAAAATCCAGGAAAACGTTACTATTTCACAGCCGGTCGATTGATCAAGGATAATAAGTCCGCCTATCCCATGCGGAAATCGCAAGGCATCCGGGTAAATGAGTTTGTTCCATTGAGCAGAACGCGATACGTTTTCGCCCGACGAACGTAAACGGTTAAAAATCCCGTTACTGTTCACACCCCCCAAACAGGTCTAAGAAAGTTGGCTCTACTCCCGATTAAGTTGAAAAGCGATAATCAGAAGGGCTTAGGAGTAGCGAGTTGCAGTTTACCTTGATTTGGCTCGCTTGATATTTAGAGCATCCTTGTATTCTGCTGTCTTGCTTTTGCAGGAATGTACCCACCTGCCCCAAAATACCGCCCTTGGGGTCAACAACACAAAATGAAGAATGTGCTTGAAGCAGGTTCGGGGTCAGCCAAAACCTTGTTTTGCCCGAACCGGATGAACCTATGATACAGCAGTTAAGGTTTCGGGCATTGGCGGGATTTTGGGGGCGGGTGTTCATGGTGAGAAATTCTGTGCCTGTGAGTATCACGTTGTTTTGAAACTTGGGGTCGATAAAGGGCTTGATGTCCTTTTCGTTGCCCCTGAAGCGTTTTGTCAACTGTAATTTTTGTTTTATGGACGATTTTCAAAAAGATGACTTTTGCGGTTTGCCTATGCTATACTGTATGTACGCCGTATAGTATCGTTTTTGTACGAACACGGGGAAAATGGG
>JAISXK010000042.1 GCA_031270585.1 Clostridiales bacterium
AAAAGCACCTTGCCGAAGCGGGGTTCGACCCTTTATATGGGGCAAGACCGCTGCGCCGCGCCATACAGCAGCAGGTGGAGGATAGCTTGAGTGAAGAGCTCTTATCCGGCAGGCTCAAGCTGGGCGACCATGTGGAGGCCTATGCGAAGGATGATAAGCTTTGCTGGCGTATAGGCGGCAAAAAGCGCATCCCAAAGGCTGAGATATTGAGCGAATAGAATAAGTTTTGGATTTACACGATATACTTATACTTAAGACCAGGGCGTGTTTTTCAAACACGCCCTAAGACAACCGGGCCGTATCGATAAGCATTTTCAATGTTTATTCGATACAGCCCGGGAGTGTTACAGCAATGAGATTGCGCGCCTGCGCCTTATACGCGTCTTTGCACTTTACCGGATCGGAGACAGCGGGTGCAAACATCCATCTTTTGCGGCGTGCCGTTGATCACGATGTGCACACGTTGCACGTTGGGCGCCCAAGTGCGCTTCGTTTTACGGTTAGAGTGGCTCACCAGGTTGCCCGACATGGGGCCTTTGTTGCATACTTCGCAATATTTACCCATTTATTACACCTCCCATCGGATAGCTTCAATCAAACATTAGACATTCTATCATCTGCGGTTTATATTTGCAAGTGAAAAATTCGACGGAAAAATTCCCGAAAAAATTCCATTTGTGCCTTGTGTATTGCGGGGGCTTTTACGATTGTGTATAATAAAGTCAATACAATATATAGCGGGTGTTTGTGCGTATTTGACAATTTGCACGCATTGGAAGAGGAATGGACGATATGGAAAATAACCGGCGCATTGTGCGGCCTGCATCCGGCCAAAAACCGGGGCCTGAGCTGCCAAGGTATATGCAATCAGGCTCACGCGGCAGTTCTTTGGCGGGCGCGCGCTTCGACGCGGTCAATGCTTCATCAAACGCCGGCGCGGTGCGTGGCGCGCGCGGCGGCTCGCGTAACACGGGCGGCGGGGCGGCCGCCGGCAGCGGTAATGCCGCCACAAAAAGAAAGACCGAGGGCGGCCACGGCGGCGATCATTCCGGCGGGGGCGAAAAACGAAAAAAGAAAACGCCCAAATCACAACAGCTTATGCGTATAGCGCTGATTTTGTTTGGCGTGCTCATACTCGTAATAGGCGGTATATTGCTGATAAAAGCCCCCGATAAAGACGAAAGCGTAGACTACACCCAAACGAATGCGAAGTTTTATAATGGCGTTACCATCATGGGTGTGAATGTAGGCGGCAAAACCATCGAAGAGATCATGCCGCAGGTGCAAACCGCCATCAATACCGCCATGCGCAATACATCCATCATAATAAATAGCGGGGATAAAAGCTGGTCCATCACGGCGGGGGATATGAATCTGTCCATTGATGTGGACAGAACCCTGAACGAGGCGATGGCCTATGGCCGCGACGGCACCTGGAGCGAAAACAGCGAGGCTAAATTAGAACTGGGCGAAACGGGCAAGGATTTTAAAGCGGTGTTTGCGGTTGATAAAAGCGCTTTGGTCAACAGGCTCAACGAGATTTCGCCCGAAGTCGCAAAGCCCGCCGTTGAGCCCATGGGCATACCTTCTTTAAGCGAAGACAACAAGCCGAGCTTTGAATTTATCGAAGGCGAAAACGGTTTTGTATTAAATACAGAATCCACAGCCGAAGCGATTATCGCGCTCGTTGCAGAAAACAAACTGCAGGAAACGCTTGCGCCGGTTTGCGACGAGTTGCCGCCTGCGTTGACGCTTGACTACATAAAAGCAAACACGCAAATTATTGCCGACTTTACTACCGAGTATGCCAGAAGCAGCTCGGACGAGTTGACCATTAACCGTTGCTTCAATATTGAAAAAGCGGCCAACATCATAAACTGCCACACCGTCGCGCCCGGCGAACGGTGGAGCTTTAACGATTTTGTGGGCCTGCGCACCAAAGAGGCGGGTTGGAAGGAAGCCAACGGTATCAGTGGCGGCAGGGAGTATACCCGTCAATACGGCGGCGGCATTTGCCAGGTGAGTACAACGCTCTATGGCGCGTTGCTGCGCGGCCATGTGCTCATACCCGACGGCGGACGTAAGAAACACTCTATCCCCTCAAGCTATGTGGATAAGGGGCTGGACGCCACGGTGGACAGCAGCGGCATCGATCTGTTCTTTGAGAACGATACCGGCGCGCCACTGTATATGTTCGCGTATATCAAACAATCCGAAAAGAGCTCGCGCAAGCTGACCATTACGGTTTCGCTGTATGGCAAACCGTTGGAAGAGGGTATCGCCTATATGCCGCGCAGCGAAGTGGAGGATCCTGTGCCGCGTACCGATCCCGTGTATGTGGATGACGCGACCATCCCGCAAGGGTATCAGTTGATCATGATCGAAATGCGCCCGCGCTATAAAGCCGTTGTATACCTTGATAAGCTTGTGAACGGCCAAGTGGTGGAAAGCACCTATCTCTACACCGATGATTACAGGGGCAACGAGGCCACCATACATATTGGAACGGGGGATCCGGCTATGGTGGCGCCGCCCGAGGGCGCGCAGATGATCGTCACGGTACCGGAATATGCGCCGGAAGGCGGAGACGTTGCGCAGGAATAACCAAAAAACAAAATATAAAAATGAAAAGGGGCCGTGGCGCCAGGCGCATACGAAGTTTGCTCATTCAAGCCTGCCTAGCGCTGCGGCTTAAAGTATGAAATGGATTGAATTTGCGGTGTATACCACCGACATGGGTATAGAGCTTGTATGCGGCGCGCTGACGGGCGTTTCCATCGACCAGGTGGCGATTGAGGAGAGCGCTGCGGCAATTGAAACGAACCTGCGGCAGACGGCCGCATATTGGGATTTTGCCGACGCGGCGGCGTTGGCGGGCGGCGCAGGGCCTTGCGTGAAGGCGTATATTGCCGACGTGCCTGCGCAACGGGCGCTGCTTAGGCGCGCGCGGGCCGCCGTGAAGCGTCTGGAGGAGTTTTACCCGTTGGAGGAGATTGCCCCTCTTCATATAGTGGAAACCGTCGTGGACGATGAGGATTGGGCCAACAATTGGAAGCGCTTCTATAAACCCATCGTCATAGGGGAGAGGCTGCTTGTTTGCCCCGCATGGGAAAAGGACGCATTGCCCGCCGGTGCACTGGCGGGACGTGAGCTTATTTTGATGGATCCGGGCATGACCTTTGGCACCGGCGCGCACCACACCACAAGGCTGTGTATGGAGCTTTTGGAGCAAAGCGTAAGCTTGGGCGGCAGCGTGCTGGATTTGGGATGCGGTAGCGGCATACTGAGCATAGCGGCGTTGCGGTTGGGGGCGAAGCTGGCGGTATGTGTGGATATTGATCCTGTCGCGAAGCGCGCGGTGGAAAACAACCTGCGTACCAATGGAATGCAGGGCGCGGATGTGCGGGTGTATACCGGCGATATTCTGACTAACGCAAGGCTACGGGAGAATATCGCAGGCGCTTACGAGTTGATCATGGCGAATATCGTGGCGGATGTGATCATACCGCTTTGCGCGTTCGCAGGCGGATGGCTTGCGGTGGGCGGCGCTTATATATGTTCCGGCATAATCGAAGAACGGGAGAACGACGTGCTGACGGCGTTGCGTGCCGCAGGGTTTGATGAAATCCGAAAGCTATCCTCGCCCGACACCGGAGAGAACGAAACCGCATGGCTTGCCTTTTTGGCGCGAAAGGGGCGCTGATGGAACGCTTTTTCGTAAACAGGCAGACGATAACGAATGACCATGCGGTGATCACGGGGGAGGATATGACACATATCACGCGTGTGCTGCGTTCGGGTGCGGGCGATATGTTTATCCTTTGTGATGGCTGCAATATGGAATATGACGCCACAATAGAAAAAATTGAAAAACACGGCGTAACACTGCGCCTGGATAATGAACGCGTATGTGAAAACGAACCACCGATTGAGGTAACACTGATGCAAGCGCTTCCCAAGGCGGGCAAGCTGGAGCTTGTGATACAAAAATGTGTGGAGTTGGGCGTTTACG
This sequence comes from Clostridiales bacterium, assembly GCA_031270585.1. Classification (GTDB taxonomy): domain Bacteria; phylum Bacillota; class Clostridia; order Christensenellales; family CAG-138; genus JAISXK01. Next base: position 4,013 of record JAISXK010000042.1, read on the forward strand.
CGATACAGCCGCTCTATACGGCGCGCTGTGTGGTAACAAAAGAAAGCTTCGCAAAAAAGCATGAACGTTACCGGCGTGTCGCGTATGAGGCGGCAAAACAGTCCCGGCGCGGTATGATACCAAAGGTGTTGCCGCTGGTGGAATTGGGCGCGTGCGCATTTAAGTTTGATTACGTACTCTTTGCCTATGAAAATGAAAGGGAGCGCACCTTGCGCCGCGTGTTGCAGGCAGCAAAGGCGGGCGGGGCGAAACGCATCGCCATGATCATAGGCCCCGAGGGCGGATTTGAAGAGGAAGAAGCACGTTTTTTAACCGGCCTTGGCATACAACCGCTAAGCCTTGGCAAACGTGTGCTGCGCACGGAAACGGCCGGTATGGCGATGCTTGCCATGGTGATGTATGAGCTTGCATGATAATGCGCACAGCGCGCGCAGCCGCGTGGCATTTTATACGCTGGGCTGCAAGGTAAACCAGCATGAGACTGAACTGATGCGCGCGCAGTTTGAGCAAAGCGGCTATACGGCGGTACCCTGGCATGAGGAAGCCGACGTGTATGTGATCAATACCTGCACCGTTACAAGCGTCAGCGATAAAAAGTCGCGCCAGGCCATAACGCGCGCGCATCACACAAACCCCCATGCGGCCATTGTGGCGGTGGGCTGCTACGTGCAGCGGGCCGCTGATGAGATACAAAAACTGCCCGGCGTGAAACTGGTGGTGGGCACCCGGATGCGAAACAGCATAATTCCCCTGTTACAGGAGAAAAACGGTGTTCGTAGCGTGGTTGAAGATATATCACATAACTATCAATACGAGCGGTTGGACTGCGAAGAGCAGGCGTACATGACATATACGCGCATGCGTGTGCAGCTAAAAATTCAGGATGGGTGCGACAGGTATTGCAGCTACTGCGTCATCCCTTATGCGCGGGGGCCCGCAAGGTCGCGCCCTATAGAGAGTATCGTACAGGCGCTGCGGCTGTTGGGGGAACAGCGTGCGCAGGAGGTGGTGCTGACAGGCATCCATCTGATGAGCTACGGCAAGGAGGATAAAGCCCTGCCGAAACTGCAGGAGGTAACGCGGCTTGCGGCGGGGATGGGGGGTATAGGGCGTATCCGTTTGGGCTCGCTTGACCCGGCGCTGGTGGACGACGCCTTTGTAGATGGCCTTGACGCGATAGCGCCCGGCAAGCTGTGCAGGCATTTTCATCTATCGTTGCAGAGCGGCAGCGACGCAGTGCTCAAACGCATGAACCGGCGCTATACGGCGGATGCATATGAACGCGCGGCGGCAAGGCTCAGGGCGCGGTTCCCCGGTTGCGCGCTCACGACGGACGTGATAGCGGGCTTCCCCGGAGAGACGGAAGCGGATCATAAAGGGACGTTGGCGTATATGGAGCGGCTTAGATTTAGCCGCACACATGTGTTTCCATATTCCGGGCGGGAAGGCACGGCTGCATACGCCATGCCGGACCAGGTGGGAAAGAGCGTGCGCGCGGGACGGGCGAAAGAACTTATTGCGCTGGGAGAAAAGTTGGAGCTTGACTACGTCAAAGGCCAGATCGGCCAAACGCTGACGGTGTTGCCGGAAGCCCGGCGGGAACCCGGGCGGGATGAGAGTTGCGAAGGCTACGCGGATAATTATGTGCGCGTGAAATACGAGGGATATGACGGTACGTTGACCAAGGTGCGGATTGAGGGAAGGGAAGGAACGGTATTGCTGGGCAAAACAGAGGATTAAGGCAGAGGAGGAAAGCATGCGGGATTGTATTTTTTGCAAGATTATCAAAGGTGAAATCAGCGGCAACAAGGCGTATGAGGATGAGGATGTGCTGGCGGTATATGATATTGACGCCAAGGCGCCAGTGCATATTCTGATTTTACCCAAGAAGCACATCAAAAGCGTGATGGAGCTTGGCTCTGAAGACGCCGCGCTGACGGCAAAGCTATTTAAAACGGCCAAAGAGCTCGCGACATCGCTGGAGCTTGATAAAAAGGGCTTCAGGCTGGTGGTGAATACGGGAGAGGATGGGGGGCAAAGCGTGGCGCATCTGCATATGCACCTGCTGGGAGGCAGGGCGCTGGGTTGGCCGCCGGGTTGAACGGCAAGCAGTATACAAAATGGCGGTTGAATCCTTATTTGCGTTCCCCCTTCATACTTTTATATAGAAACTATTTATATAAAAGTATGAAGGGGGAGTTTTTATGCCGTACCACACGTACCCGTTTGAGTTGCCGCCGCTGCCCTACGCCCATGCGGCGTTGCATCCATACATTGATGAAGAAACCATGCGTTGCCACCATGACAAACATTTTCAAACCTATATTACGAACCTGAACAAGACACTGGAGCCCTATCCGAAACTGCAAAAGTTGACGTTGGAGCGTCTCTTGACGTATTCGGGCATACTGCCCTATGAAGCATACGTAGGCATTGAGCGCAATGGCGGCGGCGTGTATAACCATGGGCTGTTTTTTGAAGGGCTATCGAAGCCAAGTGAAGAGGCGCACGCGCCCAGAGGATACCTTGCGGCGCTGATCAACAGAACATTTGGAGACTTTGACAAGTTTAAGGAGTGTTTTGGCGCGGCGGCTTTGGATGTGTTTGGTTCGGGCTGGGTTTGCCTGGGATTGACGCCGCTAAAAAGGTTAAAAATATATACACTGACCAACCAGGAGACAATATTAAAGCAAGGGGCCAGGCCCATATTGATCTTTGACGTATGGGAGCACGCCTATTATTTAAAATATAAAAACGCGCGCGCAGAATATGTGGAAGCGCTGTGGAAGGTGGCTAAATTTCCAGAAATGCGGTTTCGGGCGGATTGACGTTTTGTATAGCGATGCTTTACGGCGGACATATGTGCCGGCAAATATATATTCGCAACCCATCAAAAAAAATAATCAAAAAACAGCCAAAAACCCATTGACATAGGCGAGAGAGGTTTGCTACAATAAACGAGCTGCTTTGAGAAGCGGCGGGCACCTTGAAAACTGTATAGTACGAATTAAGAAGAACGCAATTT
>JAISXK010000045.1 GCA_031270585.1 Clostridiales bacterium
AGGGACAATACGATCACCAGTTGATCAATATTGGCTACCGCCGGCCGGGTTAAAACGTTGCGCCTCTTGAATATTTCGGTCATAAACGCGCAGCCGTCCCGCTCCTGCTGCAACGCCACCCTGTCGCCGCATATGGGCGAAACGCCATCCAGCCTAAACTTCCCGCGCGGTTTGGCCACCACTGTGCCGCCGTTATCCAGGAGCACCGTATAGTAACCCCCCACGCCTTTTAAAATGATGCCGATTTCATACATGCTTACCCCCGGTATGAGAATATAACGGCCGTTTGGCGCACCTGCGTGCCATTCAAATACAGCAGCAGATTGAATTCACCGCCCTCGTCGCTTGCGGCGGTAAAGGATATCTCCTGCTCGCCAGCATCAAGCTCGGCCTCAAACACAACCTGTTCATAAGGTATGCCGTTAACTTCGCGCGCAATCACCGCGCGCACGGAGCTGCCGTCCGCCGGGATATCCAGCGTGGCGGCCCAATCCAGCGCGTAAAGCGCTTTTGCGCATATCGTAAGCTCAAACTTGCCGGCGAGGGCAAACAATTCGCCCACGGCGGGATTTTGCCTGATAACGGTATAGGCGGCGGCGTTATCCTCCGGCGCGTCCAGGTAGACGCGGAAATTGGAAAAGCCGACCGTTTGCAGCACCGACATCGCCTCGGCCAGCGGCAGCGAAACAACGTCGGGCGCCTCCAGGCTGATTGTAACCGGCTCGCCGCTGATGTATATATCCACCTCGTCGCCATCGGTGGCAAGGCTGTTAGCGGCGGGGTTTTGCTGTATGATGGCGCCGGCCGGCGCGTCGGCGTCGCGGTATTCCACATTGCCCACGGCAAGCCCCGTACCCGCCAGCGTCTCTTGCGCTTCAGCAAGCGTCATGCCGGCCAGGTTTGGCACCGGAACGGAGGCGTCGCCCCCGCTGACGGTGACCTGTATGGAGCCGCCGTTTTTCAGCGACGTGCCCGCGAGCGGGTATTGGGAAACCACATATCCCGGTTCATGCTGCTCGCTATGCACGGTTTCCGTTACGGTAATGGCGTAGCCGCGAAGATCGGCGATGCCACTGGCCTCCTCGATGGTCTTCCCCTCCAGCACCGGCACAAGGCCTGCGCCCACAGCGTTCACAGCGCCGCGCGGCTGGCCTGAGAGCATCGCGACAACGAATATGCCGATCAGCGCAATGGCCAGCAACGCAAGGCGCAACGCGCCGCGCCCGCGCCGTTTTGGCCTTTCGGGCCTCTCTGCTTTCACACGGGCATAGCGGCCCGCAGGGTCGCTTAAAACCCGCGCCAGATCGTGGCGCATGGCCTTCGCGCTGTGGTAACGGCGCGGCGCGTCTTTTTGCAGCGCTTTTAAAATAACATCATTGAGCGCCGGCGGCAAATCCGCGCGGCGCGATATGGGCGCCTCGGGTTTGTCGTGCAGGTGCTTGATGGCGACGGAAACGGATGTTTCCGCGTCAAAGGGCACGCTGCCCGTGACCATCTCGTAGAGCGTAACGCCCATGGAATAGATATCGCTCTCAACGGATACCGACTCGCCCCTGGCCTGCTCGGGCGACAGGTAATGCACCGATCCCAGCACGCCGCCGCCGGTAAATGTCTGCGTAGTATCTGCGGCCGTCAGTCTTGCTATGCCAAAGTCCGCAAGCCTGGCGCGTCCATCCGCCGTGACGATGATGTTTTGGGGCTTCACATCCCGGTGCACAATCCCTTTGCCATGCGCGTGCGCCAGCGCGTCCAGCACCTGGATGCCCAGGCGCACAGCCCTGTCGATAGGAAGCCCGCCGCTTTCCTCGCGGATCAATTGCTTGAGCGTCTTACCCTCTACATATTCCAGCACGATAAATCGCTTTTCGCCATCCATACCCACATCGTATGAGCGCACGATGTTCTCGTGGATAAGATCCAGCGCCGCCCTCGCTTCCTGCGCGAAGCGGCGCACAAACGCGGCGTCGGCCTCATATTCATCTTTAAGCACTTTTATGGCGACGACACGCTTGGGCGGGAACAATTGCTCCGCCCTGTATACATCCGACATGCCGCCCGTGCCTATCAACTCGATGATGCGGTAGGCGTTGGCCAATATATCACCCGTCATAGCGTGTCCTCCTCTGCGTTTTTCGCTATGGCCACAGTAATGTTGTCGGCGGCCCCGCATTGAAGCGCCATCTCCACAAGCGTGTCGCATAATTGCCGCGGCGGTAAGCCGCGCCGCAACACGCTTTCCATCTCGGCGTCGCTCAGGCTGCCATGCAGGCCGTCGGAACAGAGCATGACCAACTCCCCCTTGTTCCACCGGCGATGGAAATAATCGGCCCTGTCCTGATCGGATGCGCCAAGCGCGCGGGTGATGATATTGCGGCGCGGGTGCGTATGGCTTTCGGCAAGCGTAATCTCGCCCGACGCCACCAACAGAGCGACCAAACTATGGTCGCGCGTTACGGGCGTGAGCGAAAACCCGTCAAAATGATAGAGCCTGCTGTCGCCCACATTAACCGCGATATATTGATCGGGGAAAAGCAGCGCCGCCGTGAGCGTGGTACCCATGCCCCGGCAGCCTTCATCCTGCTGCGCGTGCAGATAGATATCCCTGTTGACCAGTTGTATGGCTTCGCGCAGCAAAGTTTCAGGGTCGCTTATGGAGCCGGCGGCGCAACGCAGCATTTGCTCGTTCAGGCCATCTATCGCAAGCGTACTGGCGCGCCCGCCGGCGGCGTGGCCGCCCATGCCGTCGGCCACGGCGATCAGCAAAAGCGGCGTCTGCCCCGTTGGCAGCAGTACGCTGTCTTCATTATAGTGGCGGCGGCCTTTATCCGTTTTCGCGGCAAATATCACGGCGTATCCTCCTGGAAATGAAAGCGGCTTTGTATATCCTTTTTTTCACTGAGACAATCCCTGTGTACGACGCGCGCGCCATACCCCTTGCGGATAAAGCGCGCACACATCTCATCCGCCGCCAGAACGGAGCGGTGCCTGCCCCCCGTACAGCCAAAAGCCACCACGACGTTTTGCTTATCCTGCCGCATAAAGCCCTCCATCATGCCACAGAGCAGCGTCTCCAGCCTGTCAAAAAAAACCGGCAGATCCTCCCGCGAAAACAGGTATTCCCGCACGGGCGCGTCCAACCCCGATAACGGCCGCAGCGCGCCCTCATAAAAAGGGTTGGGCAAAAAGCGCATATCCAGTATCATATCGGCCTCCAGCGGGATACCGCGCTTGTAGCCGAAGCTCATAAATTTTATCATAACCCCCGTGCCCGGCTCAAGCAAAAGCGCTTCTTCGAGTTTCGTCCATAGCTGGGCGGGCGTTGTGTTGCTGGTGTCGATTACGGCGTGCGCGCGTTCGCGCATGGGGGCGAGAAGCGCGCGTTCGCGCATAATGCCCGTCATAACGTCGCCATCGCCCGCGAGCGGATGCCTGCGGCGCGTTTCGCTGTAGCGGCGCAACAGCGTCTCGTTGGAGCAATCCAGAAATATGATACGGCTGCGTATGGATGGCCTGTCCAGCAAGTGCAGCATTTCATCCCAGTTCGCGCCAAATACCGCCTCGCGGCAATCTATAACGACCGCAGTCAGATTTAGCCGCGGGTTTGCCGCCGCGCATTGATCCACAAACGCCGGCAACAGCCTGAAAGGCATGTTGTCCGCGCAATAAAAGCCCGCGTCTTCCAAGCGCTTTACCGCAAGCGATTTGCCGGCCCCCGAAAGTCCCGTAATAATGGTGAGCGCCAAAGCGCCGTCGCGGCTCTTCACGTGGCCGTCAATCCTCTCCCCATATCTTTACCTCACATGTAAGCGATACGCCAAATTGATCGCGTACCGTTTGCCGCACATGCGCAATCAGCCGCAATATATCCCCGGCCGTAGCGCCGCCGGCGTTTACGATAAACCCGGCGTGCTTTTCGCTGACTTTGGCGCCGCCAATGCGTCGCCCTTTTAAACCCGCCTCTTCGATCAGCGCCCCGGCGTAATGGCCCGGCGGCCGTTTAAACACGCTTCCGGCACTTTTTTCCCCAAGCGGCTGCTTTTCTTTGCGCGCCGCGAGATAAGCCGCCTGCCGCGACGCGGCTTTCCCGTCGTCCCGGTTTAGTTCCACCGCCGCAGAAAGCACGATGCGGCGCGGGGCGGCGTATACGCTTTGCCGGTAGCCCATATCGCCGGGCCGCACGGCATGGCGCCTGATTTGGCCGTTTTCTATATATTCCACCTGTGTGAGCGATTGGCTCATGTCCCCGCCATACGCGCCGGCATTCATGGCGCACGCGCCGCCCACAGTGCCGGGGATGCCGCAGGCCCATTCAAGCCCCATCAGGTTCTCGTTGAGCGCTAAACGCATAAGCGCGTTGAGCGGCGCGCCGGCCTCCGCCACAAACCCATTGCCGCGCCGGCAAATAGCGCTCATATTGGCGCCAATGACGACGACGATACCGCGCACGCCGCCATCCCGCACAAGAAGGTTGGATCCGTTGCCCATGATATAATAAGGCACGCCCCGCGTACTTGCCGCCCGCACAATCGTCAAAACATCTTCGCCGCAGGCGGGCTCAAACACGGCGTCCGCCGGCCCGCCCACGCCAAACGTGGTATAGCCGCTCATGGGGGCGTTGCGCAGCGGCCTAAACCGGCTAAGCTCTTTTAAGAGCGCGTCCACATCCAAAAGCTTACCAACCTTTCCGTTCATATGCCGTTTCGCTTAAACGTATTGTATCGCAATTGCTGTTTTTGCGCAATCCAGGGCGGCGCTTACGGAATAACCTTTTCATTCCCGGCCCAATACCGCGCGCATATATTTATCAAAGAGCGCCGTTTCGCCGCTGTCCACGGCGCTTATCGCCTCAAGCAGCAGCGTTTCGCGCAGTATTGCGTATAGGTCCGGCTGCGGCGTCTCGGGCGCCGTAGTACAGGGGAGCGTTTGCCCGCCGGTCGTAAGCACAGCCGGCGCGGCCCCCAGCAAAGTTACCTTTGCCTGCGCCTCGCGGCTTAACAGCAGCGTGATAAATTCCCCGGCGTAGCGCGCGCGCATGCCGTCCGCGTCGCGGTCGGCGGCTATGTATTGTACCTGATCGGTAAACTTCCCAAACGGCCTTACCTCTATAGCGAAGTCGCAGGCGTCCTTCCTGCGCGTAAGTTTGCCGCAGGCGCCGGCGTCCCCTATCATAAAGGGTACCCGTCCCGCCATAAAGTCGCTTTCCAAAGCGAGCTTGCCGGTAAGCCCAAGCCTTGCCGCAAGCAGCGGCGGCGCGTAAAGCGCGCCGTATCGCGACGTGGCGTTACTCTGCATGGCGGCGCGCAGGTTTTCGATAAACGCCGTATCCTCGCAAATGTCCGTACCCGCGTCAACGCTCCCATCCGGCGGCGTCAGCCCCATTTTTTGTATAAGCGCGGTGTTGCCGATAAAATAATACCCGCTGTAGAGATAGGGCAGCGCGCAAGCCGCGCCGTTTGCGCGCATGCTGCGAAGATTGCCCGCGTATGTGGGTTCTTCCACCCCGGCCGGCAGCAAACCCGCAAACCTTCCCGCGTCGCTCCCCAGCGGCAGCGACCATATATCGGGCCGTTCGCCGCGCGATAATTTTTCTTCCGCGTTATCCGCCGTCATCCCCGTCACCTCGATATAAACGCCGGGCCGCGCCTTTTCCAATTGGGCGGCGCAGCTTTCAAGGTAAGCTGTGACGCTTCCCGTATGGGTTTTAAAACCCGCCACGTGCCATACGCGCAATACGCCGCGCCAGCGGGGGGTGTCGTTATCATAGTCCTCCCCGTCAGTTTGGCGGCCAGACGCTTGCAGCAGGTAAGCCGGCGACAGCGCCAAAAACAATAACAGCGCCGCCGCCACGCTTACGCGCAGGCAAGTAACGCCCGTTCTTTTTTTATTCATCCTTAAAGCTTTCATTGCCGCCCTCCCATGTAAATATATGGGCCGTACCCCATAAATATTTATTTTATGGTATAAATACGGCGCGTATCGCGCACACTTACAAAGGGGAGGCACATCGCGCGAACAAAAATGGCCCGGCAATAAAAGTGGCGATACGCCAAAAGCGCCGCTTATTCTTCAAAGGAAACAAAAGCGCAAGTAGAGAATTAAAAAGCGCCGCGCGTTTTAACACGGCGGCTTTAACTGGAAAGGAGGCGGGTGCGTTGCGAATACAGGCAAGCCGGAAGGGGCGGCGTGTGCTTGCGAGGCTTTCGGGTGAACTGGATCACCACGGCGCGGCCGAAATACGCGCAAAGCTAAACGCGCTCATCGCGGATCATACCGTGAGCGAGCTGGTGCTGGATATGGGCAATGTGACGTTTATGGACAGCGCCGGGCTGGGCGTGATACTGGGCCGTTACCGCGATCTTTCACGGCGCGGGGGGCGGTTGATACTCACGTGCGTGCCTGGGGATATAGATAGGCTCTTTGAGATGTACGGCATGTATTCCCTGGCAGGCTGCGGCCGGGGGATGCTGGACGCGACAGATACAATTTAGCGATTAAGAGGGGTATGGACATGTATGACAACCGGATGCGACTGCAATTCATGAGCCTTTCGCAAAACGAATCCTTCGCGCGCGCGGCGGCGGGCGCCTTTTTAACGCAGTTGAACCCCACGCTCGATCAATTGACCGACGTGCGCACGGCAATCAGCGAGGCCGTAACAAACGCCGTCATCCACGGCTACCAAAACGGCCCCGGTCTAATTACGCTTTGCGCCACCATAGAGGGGGGGCGCTGCACGTTTGCCGTGCGCGACAGCGGCGTGGGTATTGAGGATGTAAGTAGGGCGCGCCAACCCTTTTTCACAACCCGTCCGGAGCTCGAACGCTCGGGGATGGGCTTTACCGTAATGGAAACCTTTATGGATGAGGTAGTGGTGCGCTCTTCCGCAGGCGGCGGCACAACCGTAATCATGAAAAAAATCATAAAGGGCGAAGCGAAAAAATGACGGGCGCGGCGCCGCTAAACCACGATACGGCAATAAAGCTGATACGGATAGCGCAGCAGGGCGACGAGGGCGCGCTGGATGTTTTAGTGCGCCACAACGCCGCTTTGGTAAAATCCATAGTAAAAAGATATTTGGGGCGCGGCGTAGAGTTTGAAGACCTGTATCAGATAGGCTGCGTGGGGCTGATTAAAGCCATCAAGCATTATGATGAAAAGTTCAACGCGCGTTTTTCCACCTACGCCGTGCCTATGATAGCGGGCGAAATCAAGCGCTTTTTGCGCGACGACGGCATGGTGAAAGTGAGCCGCCCGTTAAAAGAGCTGGCCTGCAAAGCTGCGGCGGCGTCTGAGCGCCTGCGCAAACAATGGGGCGAAGACCCGGGTCTAGACGATATCGCGCGCGAAACAGGGGCGGAACCCGCCGAGATCGCCGTAGCGTTTGATGCGGCGCGCCCGCACGTTTCCATTTACGAGCGCGCGTATGGCGACGAGTCCGAAACGACTGTATTGGATAGCCTGGCGGGCCGGGGGATAGACGACAGTATGGTAGTGGATAAAATACTTTTAAAAGAGTTATTGGGCGCTCTTTCGGCAAAAGAACGGCAATTGATTACGCTGCGGTTTTTTCAGGATAAGACCCAGGCTGAAATCGCGGCATTGATGGGGGTATCCCAAGTGCAGATTTCCAGGCTGGAACAGAAGATAATAAAAAAACTGCGCGCCGAAGCGCGTCGCACATAAATTCATAGCACTTATAAAAAAAGCGGTCTGTGAGGATTCACAAACTGCTTTTTGTAATGACTGCGTAACGCAAACCAAGTTTACTGTGTTGACGTTTCCATTACTTTTAAATATACTATATGCGGAAGGAGTTGAATAGTTATGGCGACGGCATCGCTGAATATCCGTATTGACGCGGATTTAAAAAAACAGGCGGAAGAAATTTTCAATGAGCTGGGGCTGACTATGTCCGCCGCGCTCACAGTCTTTTTGCGTCAGGCCGTCCGGTCAAACGGCATCCCCTTTGAAATGCGTCTTGAAACGCCTAATGCCGAAACCCTTGCGGCTATAGACGATGTGCGGCTACAGCGCGATTTAAGAGGGCCGTTTAACAGCGTTAAGGAACTCATGGAAGACTTGCATGCTGCCGATTAGGGCGGGTTTAGAAAACCCCTTCCTGCCATCTGCGGGCGCTTTTTCCGCCTGTCTGTGTCTCTCAAACTCGAAATAGCGCTGCTATTCCTTCGTTTTCGATCCTTGACAGTCGAAAAAATCGCCTCGCAGCTGTCAGAAATTGTTTTTCAAGCACGCCCTAATATAAAAAGTTAAATGCTTTGGGTATTCTTAAAAGAGCTATCTCCTGATGGAGGGCGCACCAAAAAACGGGCATATCGTCACCCTGGCGATATGCCCGTTCCCTGTTTTACGCATCGTCAGCATAGCCACACTCGTTCAACAACCCATTTTGCACATAACAACGCCCGTTTGCATATAGTTGTATAGCCGTAAAAACGGCCGCCCCGGCACAACCTTTGGTTGACGCGACCGGCGGCAGTCTCTATAAAAAGGAAGCGGGAACCATGAACCACACACTTTGCCGCGTGCCTGTTGGCGCGACCGCATCGATAAATAGCCTTGCCGCCACCGGCGCGACACGCAGAAGGCTTTTGGATATAGGCTTTACGCCGGGCGCGCGCGCCACCTGCTTATATGAAGCGCCAGGCGGCGACCCCAGGGCATACGCCTTGCGCGGCGCGGTTATCGCGCTGCGCAATGAGGACGCCGCGCGGGTAAATACGAACGCCGGCTGTTTTCATGAGAATGCGGCGTCCGGCGCCATCACTCCGGGCAAGGGCGCGCGGCATGAGGGGTGAGTATACCGTCGCTTTGGCGGGCAATCCCAACGTGGGCAAAAGCACGGTGTTTAACGCCTTGACGGGCATGCGCCAGCATACCGGCAACTGGCCCGGCAAAACCGTGAGCAGCGCTCGCGGGCGCTATACCTACGGCGGGCAGGGGTATACGCTGGTAGACCTGCCCGGCGCTTATTCGCTGTTGGCGCATTCCGCCGAAGAGGAGGTGGCGCGCGATTTTCTGTGCTTCGGCCATGTTGACGCGATTTGCGTGGTTTGCGACGCCACCTGCCTCGAACGCAACCTGAATTTGGCGTTGCAGGTGCTTGAAATATCCGCCCAGGTGGTGGTGTGCGTTAACCTTATGGACGAGGCGAAAAAAAAGGATATCGTGATAGACCTTATTGCGCTGCGGGACGCGCTTGGCGTGCCCGTGGCGGGTGTCAGCGCCAGGGACGGGGTTGGCCTCGCTCAATTGCAGGAGCATATACGCGCCCTTTGCCAAAGCGCGCGGCGATCCACCCCCGCGCCGCCCGTCACGTACGCCGAACCGGTGGAATATGCGGTATCGCTTTTACGCCCTGCCGTACAAGCGGCTTTGGCCGCTTCCTTGCCGCATGGCGCTCAGGCCAACCCTTCCGGCGGGGAAACGCGCGCCGTACCGCTCAATGCCCGGTTTATCTCCTTAAAGCTGCTGGAAGGGGGCTACGCGCCGCAAAGCGGCCTCCCTGATAGCCGGGGCCTAAATATATCCCGTGACAAGACCGTAAAGGATATGCTTGATCACGCCCTGGCGCATCTGCTGCTCGCGGGGTTTGACGGCGCCACCCTCAAGGACCATATGGTATCCGCCCTGTTTTCACGGGCGGAAGCCATCGCGCAAACCTCCACGCGGTATAAAAACCCCGCGTACCAGGCGCGCCAGATCAGGCTTGACCGCATACTGACCGGCAGGCGTACCGGCGTACCCATCATGCTGCTGCTGCTCGCGATCGTGTTTTATATCACGATCGAGGGCGCGAACATCCCTTCGCAATGGCTGCAAAGCGGCCTATTTTGGGTGGAGGAGCGGCTTACGGCATGGTTTATGGCCCTGGGGGCGCCGGCGTGGCTGCATGGCGCGCTCGTGCAGGGGGCATACCGGGTCCTGGCGTGGGTCGTATCGGTGATGCTGCCGCCCATGCTCATATTCTTCCCGCTGTTTACGCTGCTGGAGGATCTCGGATACCTGCCGCGGGTGGCCTTTAATCTGGACCGCCGCTTTCGCCGCGCGGGCGCCTGCGGCAAACAGGCGCTCACCATGTGTATGGGCTTTGGCTGCAACGCGGCGGGCATTATGGGCTGCCGCGTCATCGACAGCCCGCGCGAAAGATTGATCGCCATACTGACCAATAATTTTGTGCCGTGCAACGGGCGCTTCCCCATACTGATTTCCATCATAGGCATGTTCTTTGCCGGCACGGGCGCCACCGGCACGGGTGCTGCCGGCACGGGTGCTGCCGGCACGGGCGCTGCGGCGCTTTGGGCGCTGCTGCTGACGGCGGCAATCGCGCTGGGGGTGGGTGCGACGTTTCTCGCTTCAAGCCTGCTATCAAAAACCGTGCTCAAGGGCCGGCCTTCCGCCTTTACTCTCGAACTGCCGCCCTGCCGCAAGCCGCAAATCGGCAAGGTGATCGTGCGCGCGGTAATGGATCGCGCGGCTTTTGTGCTGGGCCGCGCGGCGGCAATCGCGCTGCCTATGGGAATTTTTATCTGGCTGGCCGCCAATATGGAATTTGGCGGGGCTACGGTTCTGCGGCATATGACGGGGTTTTTAGACCCGTTTGCAAGGGTGTTTGGGCTGGACGGCGTCATATTGACGGCCTTTATACTGGGCCTGCCCGCCAACGAGATCGTGATGCCGCTCATCGTGATGGCCTATATGGCCGAGGGGAGCCTGATTGAGCCGGCGTCGCCCGGCGCGCTGAAGGCCCTGCTTGTACAGAACGGCTGGACGTGGACGACCGCCCTGTGCACCATGCTGTTTTCCTTGATGCACTGGCCATGCTCCACCGCGCTGCTGACGATTAAAAAAGAAACCCAAAGTGTGAAATGGGCATTCACGGCTTTTCTGCTGCCCACCCTTTTTGGGCTAAGCTGCTGCTTTTTCGCGGCAAGCGCCGCCCGCCTGCTGGCGGGGCTGTAAGCTTACTGCCCTTACAAAAAAGCGCGTAAAGGCGCATACGATCACGCCCGAAAATGATCGAGTTTTTTTGAAAACCGTGATATACTTAAGGCGCAGTATCATGAAAAAGGAGCAACGCCATGTATTACGCGACGACATACGCTTCGCCCATCGGGCCGCTTACCCTTGCATGCGACAGCGGCGGCGAAGCCCTTACCGGGCTCTTTTTGGAGAGGCAAAAATACCGCGCGGAAACCATGCCAGGCGCTATGGCGCAAAAGGACGATCTACCCATATTCAACGCCGCAAAAAAATGGCTGGACGCGTACTTCGCGCGTAAAAACCCCGCCATATCGGAATTGGCGCTTGATCCCGCCGGCGGCGAATTTCGCCGGGCGGTGTGGCGTTTGCTATGCGAAATCCCCTACGGGCACGTGCGCACCTATGGCGATATCGCAAAAAGTATAGCGGCACAACTGCATAAAACGAGCATGTCAAGCCAGGCCGTGGGCGGGGCGGTGGGACACAATCCCATATCCATTATCATCCCCTGCCACCGTGTCGTGGGGGCAAACGGCAATCTCACGGGGTATGCCTCCGGCATAGGCATCAAAATCAAGCTGCTGCATCTGGAGGGCGTGGATATGTCGAAGATGTTTGTGCCAACAAAGGGCAAAGCGCTTTAGGCGTCGCGAGTATTTAAAAAAGCCGCAAGGCCGCTTTTTGTTTGCGGCTACGCTGCGGCCGGCAAAACGCCCATTCAAGTTTATACGAAAATCCGTTGAAACAGGAGGCCGGGGAAAGATGTGCGAAAAACAGAAAACCGAAGAATTTAAAATCAACAGTGAAGAATTGATAGCAAAACTCAAGGCGATCATCAAGGAAGGCAACGCGAAAAAGGTTACGATTAAGGGCAAGGACGACAATGAAATTTTAAGCTTTCCTCTGACGGTAGGCGTGGTGGGCATTGCGCTGGCCCCGGTTTTCGCGGCGGCGGCGACGATTGCCGCTTTGGCGACCGAGTGCAGCATTGTTATCGAGCGTTAAACCGGCATACCCCGCATATAAAAACCGGGGCCGTAAGCGATACGCGCTTTTTACGCTTATCGATACGGCCCCGGATTACGCCCGGGCATAAAACCGTCAGGCAATGTCTTTCGCGGGGTCTTTCATTTTAGAAATAACGCTTCAACAGGCCCTTAAAGCCGCACCCATGCCGCGCTTCATCGCGCGCCATTTCATGCACGGTATCATGTATCGCGTCGTACCCAAGCTCTTTGGCGCGCTTGGCTAAATCCGTTTTGCCGCCGCACGCGCCATGCTCCGCCTGGGCGCGCATCTCCAAATTCTTTTTGGTGCTGTCGGTAACAACTTCGCCCAGCAATTCCGCGAAGCGGGCCGCATGATCGGCCTCTTCATACGCGTAGCGGCGAAACGCCGCAGCTACCTCCGGGTACCCTTCGCGATCCGCCACGCGGCTCATCGCAAGATACATGCCCACCTCCGCGCACTCACCGTTGAAGTTCATCACCAAGCCGTCCCAAACTTCCTTATCAACACCTTTGGCGACGCCTACGACATGTTCCGCCGCGTAACCGCAATCGGCCGGCTGCTCTTTAAATTTTGAAGCCTGCGCCTTGCATTGCGGACAAGATTCGGGCGGCGCCGCGCCCTCGTGAACAAAACCGCAAACCGTGCATACAAACCTTTTCATCATACCTTTACCTCCTTACACACTTTCAAGCATTTGTTTTATTTCGCAGCCGCAGCACTATACGCGCGGCTGTTGTTTGCCTTTCTATACTTTATATAAACCATAACAATCTTTACATAAACCGCGGTATACGGCTAACCTGAAATCGATCTCGTGCCCTTCGCCGCTTAGCGCGCGCGCGCGCCCCTTTTCGATGGCCAGATCATAAACGCGCTTACAGCGCGCGCATATAAAGTGCGGGTGTGGTTCTACCGTACCATCAAAGCGTTCTTCGCCATCGACCACGCCAAGGGACGCTACCAACCCATCATCCTTCAACTGGCTCATATTGCGGTATACCGTGGAAAGCGATATCTCGGGGACGACAGGCTTTATCCGCTCGTACACCCACTGCGCGGAGGGGTGGGTTTGGGTGGACTGCACCGCATATAGTATTTGATCCCTCTTTTTACTGTGTTTGCGCCGCGTCATGACTGCCTTTCTATAACGATAATAATTATTATATTTATTATTATAATTCTTTTTTCTCCCCTGTCAACTGTTTTTTTTAAAAATGGCCCCCGGTTTGTCGCGCGTTTGTTGAGACGCAAAAAGCCCGGCCGAAGTTAAAGCGCGCATATGCGCTTTAACTTCGGTCGGGCCGGTTCCTCCATACCGCTTTTACAGCAGCGCCATCATGGCGGCCACAACCCTGTCAACCCCCAGGCTGCTGTTGATACAGATATCGTAGTGATCGCATTTGCCCCATTCGCCCGCCGTGAAATGGCTATAATAAGAGGCGCGCGCCCTATCGTTTTTCGCGACCATCATACGCGCCGCATCGAGCGACTCGCCGTATTCCTCGCGGGCGCGCCAAACGCGGTCTTCCAAAGGCGCGTATAAAAACACATGCAGGCAGTTTTTATGATCCCGCAAAACATAATCGGCGCACCGCCCCAATATAATGCAGGGGCCCTCCGAAGCCAGACGCCTGATAATCGCGGATTGGGCGACGAATACCTGATCCGGCACGGGCAGGTTTTTGCTGTTTACATACAGGTTATACAGAAGGCTGGGCGTTTTTTTCTGCTCGGTTTCTTCGATGTATGTTTCGGAAAGGCCGGTCTCCTTTGCGGCCAGTTCGATCAATTGCCTGTCGTAATAGGGTATCCTCAGCGTATCGGCAAGCTTTTGCGCGATCACCCTTCCCCCGGAAGCATATTCTCTTGCAATCGTGATAATGCTGTCCATTTCCAACTACGACCTCCTATGCGCGCGGATTGATGTGTTTTGGGCGCTATATGGCTTAGTATAGCAGAAAACGGCCGGCCTTTCCAGTATAAAGGCTGCCGCTTACCGGGCGCCGGTATATTGTTTTTGCGCCCGGCCCAACAAAAAAACGGCGCATACGCGCCGCGATTTTTGCTAACAGTCCATTTTTGTTCAGTCCGATACGTAGGGCAGAAGGGCTGTGATACGGGCCCGCTTAATCGCTATGGCCAGATCCCGCTGGTGCTTCGCGCACACGCCCGACATGCGGCGGGGCATGATTTTGCCGCGCTCCGTCACGCATTTTTTCAGCCTTGCGGTATCCTTGTAATCGATATGATCCATCTTATCCACGCAAAACTGACATACTTTACTCCTGCGGCGCCCGCCCTGACGCGGACGGAATTTGCGTTCTTCCATGGTCGTTCCTCCTCGCTGCTGCGCCTTTAACTAGAAAGGCAATTCGTCTTCTCTGATGTTTTCAAAGCCCGCAAGATCGTCCATCGGGGAACCTCCCGCCGGCGTATTTACCCTGGCGGGGGCGGCCGGCGCATAGGGCGCCTGCCCATTCTCCTGCTGGCCTTTTGGCGTCAGGAACTCCACTTCGTCCGCCGATATATCGAGAGAAAATTTTGTTACGCCGTCGTTACCCTCATATGTGCGCGCCTGCAACTCGCCCACGACCGCAACCTTACGGCCTTTGGCGAGGTATTTGGCGCATACGTCGCCCAATTGCCGCCAGGCGTTTATGCGGAAAAAATCGGTTTGCCGCTCGCCGCCCTGCTGCGCAAAGCGCCTGGTTACGGCTACGTTAAACGTGCAAACCGATATGCCGCTGGTGGTTGTGCGCAGTTCGGGATCTCTCGTGAGGTTACCAATGATAAAAATCTTGTTCATCAGGCTCTCCTGTTCTCCTTCAGTCCCTCACCCTTCTTGTTACCATGTAACGAAGAATGTTTTCGTCGTTTTTAAAGTTACGCTCAAGCTCTTTGGGGAACTCGGGCGCGGCTCTAAAATGCACCAATACATAGTAGCCTTCCGTTTTGTAGTCGATGGGATAGGCCAGAGCGGTTTTTCCCCACTCATCCGTCTTTTCCACTTCGCCGTTGTTGGCGGTTATGATGCCGGCATATTTCTCAACGCAGGCTTTTACCGCCTCGCCATCGAGATCCGGCGTGATGATATAGAGCACTTCATACGCATTCACGCGTATCACCTCCTTATGGTCAAATATGGCCCGGCACCGCATGCCGGGCAAGAAGGACGTTAGCAAATGGTATTGTAGCACAACTCTTGCCCGTATGCAAGAATGACGCCGCATTTCTTATCACGTTTCTTATCCTATCCGTTTCTTATATATCTTATATATCTTATATGACCGTTATGCGGGCAGGTTTGTACGCAGCCGCCTTTCAGCTTCCAAGAGGCTGTAGGCGGAAACGCCCAAAAGCCGCATAACTTGATCCAATCCGGTAAATTTTTTTTCGAAGTTTTTTTCACTCATGCCTGTACAGCTCCATAATGATGATATTGTTTGATTAAATTATACAGAAAACAAGGTGTGTTTTCAACAGGCAAATACAAAAGTATAAAATATTTGGTCACATGTGACCAAATACAACAACCCACTTGAGTAATCAAGCGGGTTGCTGTATACTGTAATCGTGTATTCTTTAAAAGGATACTACGTTTTTGCGAAAAATACAAGCCTCTTATTTTTGCGTTTTTGCGCGTTCAATATCGTTTTGTCAAAGGAGGAAAACCGATGAACAGAGTAATGAAAAAAGCCACATCCGTTGCGCTGGCGGCAATGCTGGCGCTAAGTGGCTTTGCCTTGTTTCCCATAACTGCCTATGCAGCACAAAACGAACTTGTCATAGATGTTACCGGCGTCAGTCGTGTCGATAT